>JARGOJ010000299.1 GCA_029210225.1 Planctomycetota bacterium | reverse complement strand
TCGACGCGGAATCCTTCAGGGAATTGAAAGCTCCCCAAGACTGTCCGACTCGTAGAATGCTCTAAGAACACATGCCTTGGATTGATATCGCCGTGGATGGCACCCTTCTTATGAGCGTATGACAGCGCCGAGCAGAGGTCTTTGAAAATGGGCAGGCAGTCCTCGACGCTCAATAAATCCTGCTTAGTCAGGACTATGTCGAGGGAGTCTCCCTCAATGTATTCTTGCTCAACCGCGATGGACCCGTCGTGCTCTATCAGTCCATAGGTCCTGCGGATGTTTAAGTGCTGCAAGTGACTCGATTGATCAAGGCTCTCGAAATTCTCTCTAATCTTGGGTTGGCTGGAGTACCCAGGAGCGAGGGTCTTAAGGATTCTCTTTTCCCCAGATTGGCAGCGCTCTACTAAAAAGATCGGGCCAAGGCCTGATTCTCCAATCTTCTTTATGATCTTGAATTCACGAGTCATCGGGATGAACTCCTCTTTTCTAGCTTAGACAGCTGAGTCCATAAATCCAAGAGTGAATCGCAGAGACCATAAAGCTTGAGACCGTGGAGTTTCAATACGGCTCACTGGCTTCTTCCCGCTGAATAAAAGCGGGCTGTTTAGAATAGCCGAGTCTTAGCTCTTCTTCAATTCCAATCGGATCTTAGCCGCCGCCTCCCGAGCCTTACGCGCCAAGGTCTGATTCTTACCCTTCGCGAGATCATCGAGAAAGGGCAGGGCCGATTTCGCCACCGCGCCATAGTCTTGCAGCGCCTGGAGACCCTCTGCTTTTTGATTGATCGACGCGCCTCGCATCACCCGATCAACAAAGACTGGAATGGCCCGAGGCCCCAATTTTCTATAAAGGCTCCGAGTGCTCCAGCCAAATTTTTCCCGGCCGAGCAATTGCCGCAGGGGCTCAACCCCTTCCTGAGGCAGCGTACCAAAGAACTTTGTGATACCAAGCGCCGACTGGGCAATGCTCAAGTCTTGATCGGCGATGGCTTTAATTAAAGCTGGGAGCGCCTTCTTCTTCGCCTCGCGATTCATACCCGACAGCAATGTGATCGCAATAAGCCGACGCTTGTGATTCTCCGGTGAACGCCCGCTCAATTCCTTGGAGAGTGCTTCAATAATTGCCAGGGGCTCAGAGTAAAAGCGCTTCAAGCATCGTCCACGATAGGTCCTCGGCAATGTCTCCGATAAATGAAGCTCAAGCAGTAAATTAGCGCTCTCCTCCCCAGGCACCTTTAAATAAAGATCTGGCAAGCGCTCTCTCAATTTCAATTTGACCTTACAACGCGCCTCTAATAACGCCCAATTCTGACTCTCTGTTAAAAGTCGAATTAACAGCTCTTCTCCCAGGGCATCCTCACGAGGCCCCCCCAGGAAACCCACTAACTTCGTCTCTAAGGTGCCCTTCACTGTTGGCTGGATCTTCTTAAATGGAAAGCGCAGCAGGGTCTTTAGAATTAATTGTTCAGGCCCTTTATCTAATTGACCTAGTAAGCCCGCCAAGACCACACTCGAACGACTATCAAGCTCCTGGAAGGCCTCAGTAAACTGCGCGTCGGTATAAGTCGGAGATTGGAAGCTCGTCCCCAATGCCTGCACTCCAAGGTCCTCTTTTAATTTGAGGGACCCAAGAACATTGAGCGCCAGCATTCTCATCTTTAACTCGGGCGACTCCAGATGCGACCGCGCCACATCCGACACCTCAGCTTCCTCGCGAAATCGTGTGAAGAGCTCTAAAGACGCCGCTTTGCGCAATTTGAAAGGAGCCGTTTCACTCTTTGATGCATAAACCAGAGAATCCAGTCGTGCCGTAGGAATCTCTTCGAGACTTGGCAAAATTTGAATGCCGAGCCACTTGAGATGCTCCTTCTTCGGAGTGACCCCAAAAAATAACGGAGTCCAAAGAAACTGAAGACAGAGCAAGAACCAACTCAGAGCGCGCACAGAGAATCGCCCGGCCTTATTGTGGACAATCGCCAACATCGCGAAGAAGAGTCCGACAAAGGGAATAATTGTCGTGAAGAAGGTTGTGAGAAGTAGACTGCTGCCGAGGGCGTTGGTCGGCTTGACGAGGACCCTCTGAGCCTGCTTGTTGTCGAGGATCTTAAAGCCAGCGGCGTTCTTTAATGAAGAAAACTCCGTCTTGCAACGAAGACAGACCACCCGGGTGTTCCGCGTGCTGAGGATAGGGATAAGAGTGAAGAGAAAGCCCGTATAACGCCGATCTTGGAGCGTCGCATAACCTTCAGCGAGGCAGTTTGGACAGTCGAGCTCAACCTCTTCGGGCTCCGAAAGGTCGACTCCAGTACTCCAAGATAGCAGAGGTCTCATAGGGCTTTAATTGACTTGAATTCTCAATGTTAAGGCCTTGTCCGCGCCTTTACGCCAAACCGTCACGGTCATGGATTGGCTGGCTTGCACAAGAGTCCGGGCCGATTCGACTTTATCAACTTTTTGGCCGTTGATCTCGACAATCACGTCATTGACTTTAAGTCCTGCTAAAAGCGCATTCCCTTTACGGCTGACCTTCGAGACCACCAGACCCGCCTTATCCGCGACGTTTCCTTTGTCGAAGAAGGTCATGTCACGAAACACAAAGCCATGGGCATGGCAAAGAAAACGATCGACAGACTCAGGGCTCGGCGGCGACTTTTCGAGCTTCACCTTCAACTTGATTTGCTTCTCGCCACGTAAAACGGTCAAGCTGACCTCTGTGCCCGCACCAAGATCCCGGACAAAGTCACGCATGCTCTCGTTCTCGGCCATTTCTAGAGGCTCGTCATCCAATTCAAGAATGAGGTCCTCGACTTTCAATCCCGCCTTCGCTGCCGGTGATCCTTCATAGACCTTCTTAATCTTTGCGATCCCATCATAATCCAAGCCCAGGGCCGTCGCCAGCTCCTCTGTAATGACCTGAGCATCCACTCCGAGCCAAGATTGCACTCCGCTGCTTGGCTTCGTCTGCTTCTTCTCTTTTGCGCTCTTCACCCACTTGGCGATCTCCGCTCCAGCAATGAGATAACCCCGGCTCGCGGCTTCGACCTCGTCGGCGTTGAAGGCTCGCTGACCCACAGAGTTTGGCTTGCTCGGCAAAGCGCTAAGGGGCAAGGCGGCATGAATTCCAAGGACCGTCGCCTGGCCATTCTTAATCAATAAGGTGAGGGCGCCGTTCGCCCGAGGCACAGCTGGGCTCAGGATCGTGAGCTCTCTTGGCTTTGTTGTCGTGCCTGCGATGCGCGTGACGGTGACCAAGCGGGGGGAACCAATGAGGCGGCGCCCCATGTGAATCAAGGCCACAGTATCACCGAGGGAGCCCTTCGCCTCTGTTTTGAGGGCGACGGGCTTTAGGACATCGGAGTTCTTGTCGAGCTTAAGCAAGCAAAGCCCAAGGTCGTTGTTTGTATTGATAACCGTCGCCCCAAGCTTTAAACCGCCTCCCGTGTCGACGGTGAAGCGCACCCAGCGAATGCGTGCCGTCGCTCCGAGGATCTCAAAGACCCGCGCTCCAGGAGTCAGGGCCGTGCTTGGGACAATGACGTATTGCTTGCCCTTCTTCTCAATGACGACCCCGCAAGCGGCTCCCCTTAGGCTTCGCTCGTTGTCCTTGGCGTTGATCCCCGGCAAACCCTCAAGCGTGATTCGCGCTGTGAACTCAACGGAGACGACGTGAGCCGATGCGTCCTTGTGGACCTTCGCTAAAGTTGCCGAGAGGTCCTCGCCGTGGGCTTGCCCAAGACAGAGAGCGCCAAGGCAGAGAGGGAGAAGAAAAGAAAACAGCCGTTGAGAGTTCATAAATTAAGGATCCTTGCTTCGGTGGGGCCTAACAATATACCGAGCGAATACGTTATGCGTTGGAGTTTAGGAACGTTCAAAGTCATCATCGAGGTCATCAAGGACCGGATAATTCCCCGTCCAACATCCTGTGCAATAGTTATCTGCCGGAAGGGTGACGCAATCAAGCAAGCCATCCATCGACAGAAAACCAAGAGAGTCGAGGTTGAGAAAATCTCGGATTTCATCCAGGGACTTCTGCGAAGCGATCAACTCGCCCTTCGACTTAAAATTAATGCCGTAGTAGCAGGGGAAGCGGGTTGGAGGGCAGGAGATACGGAAGTGGATCTCACTCGCTCCTGCTTCTCGAAGCCTCTGAATACGCTTCTTCCCCGTCGTCCCCCGAATCATGGAGTCGTCGATGACCACCACCCGCTTACCCTTCACCGCCGACGTGATCACGTTGAGCTTAAGATCGGCCCCCGCGATTCGATCCTTAGCCGAGGGCTTGATGAAGGTGCGGCCAATGTAGTGATTCCTCACGAAGACAAAGCCCAGAGGAATTCCACTCTCAAGGGAGTAGCCGAGGGCCGCCTGATTCCCAGAGTCGGGAATGGCGCAAACTAAATCGGCTTCGACATGATGCTCTCGCGCCAGCTGCCGCCCCGCCGCGATGCGCACATCTTGGACGAGGTCCCCGCCAAAGAGGCGGCTGTCTGGACGAGCGAAATAAATATGCTCAAAGAGGCAGTGCGCGGGGGTCGGTTTCTCCTCGATATACTCCACATCGCGCCGGCCATTCTCATCGACGATGACAAAGGTTCCAGGTTTCACTTCATCATGGGTGTCCGCCCGAACAATATCGAAGGCCGCAGTCTCAGAGGCGAAGAGGTGAGCGCCGTCTTTCTTGCCATACCAGAGCGGGCGAAAACCCCAGGGGTCGCGCACCGCGATCATCTTATCCTTCCAGAGCATCAGCAGTGAGAAGGCGCCTTTCAAGCGTCTTAATGTCGCGATCAGCGCGGTCTCAAGGTCTTCCGCTTGAGTGTGCATGCGGGCCAGAAGATGGAGCACCACCTCGCTGTCCGTCGTCGAAGCGAAGATGGATCCTTGCTCTTCCAGCTCTTTACGCAGGGCGTTCCTGTTGACCAGGTTGCCGTTGTGACCAAGCGCCACTTGGCGACCACTTTGATAGCGCACAACGATGGGCTGAGCGTTCTCGAAGAGGCTGTCTCCGGTTGTTGAATAGCGCACATGGCCAATGGCCTTGTCGCTGGTCAGGTCTTCGAGGTGACGTCCCTTGAAGACCGATGCGACGTTGCCCATGCCCTTATAGGTATGAATCTCGTCGTCAACGATTGAGGCAATGCCGGCGCTCTCCTGACCCCTATGCTGAAGGGTAAAGAGACCGCAGTAAGTCATCTCGACCGCGGACGGGTCGCCAAAGACACCAAAGAGGCCACAGGCTTCCTTCATTTTCACCATGACACGTCTCTCTTCACGGTTTGAGTCGACGGGGTGGAGCGAGTCCAGACCGACGGCACTCTTCGATGATTTCTGATTTCCAGGTTTGTTTGGGATCTCTATGCAAGTAACGTTGAAAGGCTTTTCGCGCCGCTTTACGGCGCCGACTGGCCTCGACCTCATCTCCGGAGAACCTCGCCTGCTCAGCGAGGCGCAGCTCAAAGATACCGAGATGGAAGAGCAAGGACGCTTCCTCCCAATCGTAGTCGTAGCGAATGGCCCGCTTCAAAATCCTACGGGCTTCATGAACGTGATTCTTCAAATACGCCGTCAAGCTTCGCTGGAGGAGCTCCCGACGACGTTGTTTTAAGTGAGGACGATTGCGCCAAAAACTGATTCTTAGAGTGTGAAAGATACTGAACAACCAGAGGAGAATGGCGAGAGGCGTTGAGATCCAGATCATCAATTGCGTGACCTTCGGATCAATGAGCAGGACCTTGCCAAGGAAAATGGAGTTGAGCGCGAGCAGAGAGAGGCAAAAGAGAATGGCTCCAGCTAAGGGATAACCCATCTTCGCGTGACCTAAGCCAGGCACAAATGAATAGATCACGGCGACAATATTCCTGCGCCGCATTCTCTTCTTCTCATCAGGATCAAGGTCTGCCTCAGCAGCCATCACTTCTCCGACTCCAAAATATCGACCTTCGTGATCGCATCTCCTTCTTCCAAGAGATCTAAGACACTCAGTCCTTTCTTAATCACCCCAAAAATTGTGTAGCGGCCGTCGAGGTGAGGAGTCGGATTGTGACAAAAGAAGAGCTGGCAGCCGCCCGTATCGTCTCCGGCTTTTGGCATTCCAAGAACACCACGACCAAAGTTCAAATCGCTGAGCTCATCTGGGAGAGTCCAACCGGGATCTCCCCAGCCATCGCCATTGGGGCAGCCGCCTTGGACGACAAAGTGACTCACGACGCGGTGCCAGGTGAGTCCATCGTAAAACGGCTTATTAGGATTCTTCGAAGACTTGGCCTGATTGACTCGTATTAGATGAAGAAGATTCGCGACATGAAGCGGGGCGATGTCGGCGAACAACTCGACCTCAAAGCTTCCTCGTGATGTTTGAAAGCGCACGGTGACGCGCCCTTTGACAGGCTTTTGCTTCGGCCTTGAATTTTTGATGGGCGGCGCGCTCTCGAAGCGCACTTTCATCTTTAAGATCTTCTCAAGGGCCGCAGCGGCCTTCACTCGTACGGATTGTCGAGGATCGTTCAAGGCATCTCGGAGCAGCTTGTCCTCGACTCCCTTCGGCTTTCCCAATCCCCGTTGACCGAGGACATCGCAGATCATCTCGCGAATCTCATAGCGCGAGGTGTTGTTCTTGTCTTTCCGATACCGGGTGGCGAGCGCCTCGGAGATGCCGTTTTCTTTTCGCTCGGCGAGGACCCCAACGGCGGTGCCGGCGACAGAAATCTTCTTATCGTCCAGGGCTTCGAGGACCAGGCCAAAGAAGCCTTCCTTCTTACCGAAGGACTCAATGACATCTAAGCGAACGCGATGATCACTATCCTTATTCAGGGCTTCAACGAGCTTACGATCCTCGGCGCTTAACTTTTCGAGCTGAGCCAAGGCTTTGGCGGCGTATCTGCGAGCAGTGACCCCATCGGCGATAAACTCTTTGATGGTCCCGTGCATTTCGCCTTTCTTCAACGCCGTTAAGGCGACGAGGGCCTCGCCTCTCACTGTTTCCCAAGCGTCATTTAAGAGGCTGCGGAGGGAGAGTTCGATCAAGGCTTCGATATCACCGGTGCCCGGAGATTTGGCTTTGATAAGGGCCTTGGCGGCTGCGCGTCGCACATGGAAGGACTCGTGCTTTGTTAGCGCGCAGAGCTGCTTGGTGCTGTCCACGGTGGGAGCCGCAGAGAGGGCCCGAATAACTTCGACTGCGACGGTCCATGGCCACTCGCGCTTGGAGAGCAAGGTGGGAGCCAGGGGCGCGACCTTCAATTTTTGTTTGCTCTGCTCTCTATAGAGGCTGGCGAGGGCTCTTGCGGCGAAGGCTTGTGTTCGGCTGTCTTCTTTCGCCGAGACTAATTTAGAGAAGGTCCCAGCGAGGCCCTGATGCTTCACGGAGTGTTTGACCATGGTGCCGAGGGCGTAAATAAGGCGCCAGCGGACTTCGTGCTTCTTTTCAAAGTTGAGGGCTTTGAGCAGGCCGGTGAGGGCGGCCTCATGAGCCTTTGGTTTCTTATCTTTGACCCGGCGGTAGAGCAGGGCGATGGCGATGGCGGCCCGTCCACGGATGACCGGGGCTTCATTGTGTAGGAATGTTTCGAGGACCAAGAGATGGTCGGGACCGCAGACTTTTCCCAAGGCTTGAACACCCCAGGAGATTTCTTTGCGTCGATCATCAGGGCTGATGAGCAGATCTTTGCGTCGCTTCTCGAAGGGGGGGCGGTCTCGCAGGAACGTGGAGAGTTGGCTGCCGGTGCCTTCGATTTGGCCCAGGGCGAAGAGTAGGTTTCGCCGAGTTTTGAGGTCTTGCTCTGTTCGCAGCGCCTTGACGAGCTGAGGAAGGGCTTTTTTAGCGCGTAAGCGTCCAAGGGCGAGGGCTGACCGGGCACGGATGGTCTAGCGAGAGTTGCTGAGGTAGCTCGCGACCATCTGCCACGATTGCCTCTTCTGCTCGGCCGTCTCAATAAATCGTTTGATCTCTTCTTCTGTATCACTTGCCTGGCAAGGAGAAGTGAGGATTGCTAAAGCAAATACAGAGACCCAAATCTTCGCGTTCATGAGCATAACTCCTGACCTTTGAGCCCAGAGCATACCTTTCTCTCGTCTACAAGACTACGATGAGTTGGCTTTTGCTCAGGGCAAATCGGGGAGGGGGATAATGATTCGGAAACCGTCCTCAAATTCCTTCTTGAGGTTGGAGCGATTGATGGCGTGCTTCTCAAGTTTTAGAAAGCGATCAAGGCGAGTTCTTTCGGCGCGGTTTGGTAAGCGCCCCTTCAAACTCTCCGCGTAAAGGCTCGCTTCTTCTTCCTCGACCAAGAGGACCGGGAACTCTTCTTTGCCTGTAGGAAAGATGCCGCCTTTCCAGCTCTTCGGACGGCGACGTTTCTTACCGGGTCCATTGAGATAGCTTAGAAACTCTTTGTTGCTCACAGGCTCTTTAGGAACATACATAGCGTTGACTGATTTGCGTTCCCCAAAAACTTCGATGCTTGCCGGTGGCATAAAGACATAGCCCTTCGGGGTCTTGCGTCCGGCTTCGATATAGCGATCGAGCTTGATGATCTCGGGGTGCTTGCTATCGAGTTTGCGGGCTTGTTCAAGGGCCTGACTCGATAGATTCCAAGATTGATCCAAGAGGAAGATCCGCGAGCGCTTGATCGACTTCTCGGCGAGGGTCTTGTTCTTCTGAAGCTTCAATTGGTTTCGAAGACTCTTCTTAAGGATGCCAAACTGACCCTCGGGGTCAATCGGCTTTGGGTTGGGCAGGAGAAAGTCGCGCTCAGCGCTATCCAAGACTTTCAAAGCGCTCTGATAATCTCCGAGAGACTCCAATTCGCGACTCTGTTTGATCGCCGCCTTGAATTTCAATTGACGCCCAATAATGCGTCGGGCGGATTTGAGGATCTCCTGGACCTTGCGATCATCTTTGCCATTCGGGATGCCCTGACACAGACTGACGACCTCTTCCCACCGATTCTCCTTCATCTTCGCTCGGACAGTGATGAGGGACTGATCGATGAGCGCTTG
>JARGOJ010000298.1 GCA_029210225.1 Planctomycetota bacterium | reverse complement strand
CATCAACACTGTATGATCAAAGTGAGCAAAGAACCTCTCCTTCGTCGACCTCACACAGGTATAAAGGTAAAAGGCCGTCCAAGCGCCGCTTTCATCCCAAGTGCCCCGAAAAACTCCATGATCGAAATTCTCTTCCCCAAGCTTCTCTCGATAGACTCCCTCGTTGGAAAAGACAACGACCTCAGGCTTCTTTTCGACGATGAGCTTGCTCTTAATCGTCGAAGTATAAGTGTCGTAGAGCAGCTCCATGAAGACGCCAAGCTCCGCCGTGAAGCGCTTATCAATCTGCGCTCGCACCTTCCAATGCTCCGTCTCAACGAGGTACTCGATGCCCTTCTGGGTGACATTTTTCTCCAGCTTAGCGATGGCCTTTAACTCTTTCCTTGACCACTTCCAAGTGTCCTTCGCTTCGCTTATCTGAGGCGCGAGAAGCCCCATGATCAATACACACACTGAAATAACTCGTCGCATCCCACACCTCTCACTCAATCATTCATTCAACCAGAACGTCATCTTACAAAGGAATGTCTTTCGCGGGACGCTTCGTCACACTCTGTCGGCAGTCATCAATCGCTTTTCGAACCGAAAAAGACGAGTTCGCCAGGAAAACCGAGCGGCCAAGATCTTTCAACGCAAAGAACAACGGCAAAGCCGAATAGAGGTCAAAGCCGCCCCCCGCTCCCGCCAATAAGATGCGCTTTGAATCCCCCAAGGCCCCAAAAAGAGGCGACCTCGTCAATCTCTGCTCTCCCAAAATGACATCTTCCTAAACAAGACTCTCCCCCCAAGGCTAAAGTCTCACAACCCCAGTTTCTTCAACAAAGAATAAAAAGACTCCCCACCATCATTGTGAGATTTTCTTCGATTTCCTTAAAATCCTTCGCTCCTCCGGCCTTTCTTGAGAAAAGCTCATGGCCGTGAAGAGACTGTCCTAAGGACGATGGAGAAAGACTATGCGTGGATTTGCCAGGATTAGCGCCGCCGTACCCCCTTGCCGGGTCACCGACTTTGACGCCAATAAAATCGAAACCCTCAAGCTCTGGCAAAGCGCTCACGAAGCCAACGCCGCCGTCGTCGTCTTCCCCGAACTCGGCCTCTCCTCCTACTCCGCCCGCGACCTCTTCCTCGACGGTCACCTCCTCGACTCCTGCCTGCAATCCCTCGAATGGCTCGCCGAGCAAGGTAAAGACCTCACCCCCCTCGCCCTCATTGGGATGCCCCTCCGAGTCAACACCGGGCTTTACAACGTCGCCGTCGCCGTCCAGGGGGGCCGGGTCCTCGCCGTCGTCCCCAAGTTCTATCTCCCTAACTACCGGGAGTTTGAAGAGACCCGCTGGTTCCGCCCCGGCGCAGAAGTCGCCCCCGGAAGCACCGTCCATCTTCTCGGCGAAGACGTCCCTTTTGGTAGCGACGTCATCCTAAGGTCGAAAGATCAACCCGACCTCTGCGTCGGCATTGAGATTTGTGAAGACTACTGGGTCCACGCTCCCCCAAGCATTTATCAGGTCTCCGCCGGGGCCACTGTGATCTGTAATCTCTCCGCCTCCAACTTTGTCATCGGTAAAGCCGAGCTGCGCCGCCTCCTGGCCAAGTCCATCGCCGACCGTGGTAAATCGGCCTATGTCTATGTCGCCGCCGGTCCTGGAGAATCCTCCACCGACCTCGCCTTCGACGCCGACGCCTTCATCGTCGAGAACGGTCGCATCCTCTCGGAATCGAAGCGCTTCCTTCGCGAAGGGCAGCTCGTCACCGCGGACGTCGACCTGGACATGCTCGTCCGGGAACGCATGAGCACCAACTCTTTTGGAGATTGCAGCCGAGAAAATCAAAAGAGCTTCCGCACCGTCCCCTTTCACAGTCCAGCCCAAATCTCCAAGCCTCTATTGCGCGACGTCACGGCCCATCCTTTCCTCCCGAAAGACCCAAAGACCCTCGCCATCCGCTGCTGGGAGATCTTCGAAATTCAAGTCAACGCCCTCGCCACACGCATGAAAGCCGCAGGGATTCAACACCTTGTGCTCGGCGTCTCTGGAGGGCTTGATTCCACCCAAGCCGCCCTTGTTTGCGCGGCGACCTTGGACCTGCTCGGCTATCCGAGAAAGAACCTCAAGTGCATCACCATGCCAGGGCTCGGCACCACCGGGCAAACCCGTGGCAACGCGGTCACTCTGAGCCACTCTCTGGGGGGTGACTTCTCCGAAATCAGCGTCTCTGAGGCGACTCAACTCATTCTTAAAGACGTCAAGCACAAGGCCGCCCTCGGAACCCAGACCGTTGACGAATTGCTTGAAAACCTTCGTCAAGACCCCGAGCTTGGCAACGTTGTCCTTGAGAACGTCCAAGCACGCCTTCGCACTCTCTTACTCATGACCGTTGCGAATCAACACAACGGCCTCGTCGTGGGCACCGGAGACCTCTCTGAGAAGGCTCTGGGTTGGGCGACTTATTCTGGCGATCACATCGCTATGTATGACGTGAACGCGGGAGTGCCCAAGACACTCATTCAATTCGTCATTCGCTGGGTCGCCAACGAACGGGCGAACACCTGGAGCGAAGGAGACACGACGGTCTTGCGGGAAACACTTTATTCCATTTTAGATACGCCTATCTCTCCGGAATTACTCCCCGCCGATGCCGATGGCCAGATTGCTCAATTAACAGAGGATCACCTCGGGCCCTATGAAGTCCATGACTTCTATCTTTATCACTTTGTCCGCCACGGCGCCCGCCCCGCTCGCTTGCTCGACTTGGGACAGATCGCTTTCCACAACAAATATAGCCTCGACGAGTTAAAAACCTGGCTGACTCGCTTTCTAAAGCGCTTCTTTAGAAATCAATTCAAACGCTCATGCACGGCGGATGCTCCCAAAGTAGGGATGGTCGCGTTGTCTCCGAGAGGAGATTGGAGGATGCCGTCGGATGCTGTGGTGAAGTCGTGGTTGGAGGACGTTGAGAATTACTCGGGGTGACGATCATTTTTTTGAAGAAAGACCTTCGCTCTCGGGTCAGGGTAGGACACCCTCACCTTCAAGGAAATGATCCATGAGCAAAAGTATCCTCACTCTACTCATTTTATTGCTCAGCACTGGCTGTTACTCCGTGAAGCAACAGATCGGCGCAATCCAAGGAACCATCGTTGATGCGCAAAGCGGCGAGCCCCTCAGAGGCGTCCTCATCGAGCGCTACGAAGTCGCCCCCGAGCGATCGAAATTGGTAAAAAGCGCTCCCATTGAGGATAGCCTGAGCGAAGCAGACGGCGAATTTGCCCTGTCATCTCAGCACCGCATTCACTTTGTGAGCCCTATGGGATGAGTGCCCCATCGTGTGACTCAGTTTGAGTATCGCTTTCAAAAACCCGGTTATCAGAGCGCCTCGGTCGTTTGCCTGCCTAAAAAAGATCAGTGGATACAGGTGCGACTCATTCCTCTCAAAGGTCAGGGGCAATCCAAGGCTCAAGCCAAACAAAAGAACTTTGCTTGGACCCACTTTATGACCGTTAATTCCGCGTCTTTACAATTTATTACTGGCACAGTTTCCGCAGCCACCGCCATACTCTGGCTACCCCCAGTGTTACTCTTCGCTTAGAATTGAAGAGTTCACGAAGACTCGATGCCCGGGAGAACTCTCATGATCTTTGGTTTTGGCAAGAAGAAGAAAAGCATGCCCGCCCCCGAGGACGCTCTCGCCGGACGAGGCACCCCCCTCAAAGTACCTGAGACCCACTTCGTCAACGGCAACCCTCTGAAAGGGCCCTTTGAAGGGAAAGAGCAAGCCTATTTTGGCATGGGCTGCTTCTGGGGAGCCGAGCGCAAGTTCTGGCAGACGCCGGGGGTTTATTCCAGCTCCGTAGGCTACGCGGCTGGCTATACCCAAAACCCGTACTATGAAGAAGTCTGCTCCGGGCGCACCGGGCACAACGAAGTCGTCCTCGTTGTTTACGACCCCAGTGAAATTAGCTTTGAGAGCCTGCTCAAAATTTTCTGGGAGAGCCACAACCCCACTCAGGGCATGCGCCAGGGCAACGATGTTGGTACTCAATATCGCTCAGGGATTTACACGACGACCGACGCTCAAAAAACCGCCGCCGAGGCATCCAAGAAGGCCTACCAAGGCGTCCTCTCCGCTGCAGGCCACGGAGAAATCACGACTGAAATCCTCGCCGCCCCAAGCTACTACTACGCTGAAGACTACCATCAACAATATCTCGCCAAGAACCCCAATGGATATTGCGGCCTTGGGGGCGTCGGCGTGAGCTGCCCCATTGGACTCACGTCCTCAGGTTCATGAACATGACCGACGACGCACGCGGCTACGATGAGATTTGGAACACACAAAACTTCGCTGAGACCCTCCCCCACCAGGGTCCAGAACAAACTATCCCTCTCCCGCCTCCGTCCAAGGCCCCAACCCTCAGCGAGGTCAAGCTCCCCAGCTTTCTCACGGAGACCCACGGCGACCGCCCCTCGGAGTTAACCCTCCGAGAGACGATTGGGGAAGGCGGTATGGGCTTGGTCCGCCTCGCCGATCAAGTGCCTTTGCGGCGAGAGGTCGCGGTCAAGACGCTCCGAGAAGGGAAAGAAGATGCCGGGGCCGCCTGGGAGCTGCTTCGAGAAGCGTGGCTGACCGGAGCATTAGAGCACCCAAACATCATCCCCGTTTATTCATTAGGCCAATCAAAGAGCGGGCTGCCCATGCTCGTCATGAAGAAGGTTGAAGGCCAAACTTGGCGTGAGTTCTTCGATTCCCCTGAGAACTTCGAAGCCCGTGGAGTCTCCGACCAATTGGGTTGGCACTTGAACATCCTGCTTCAGGTCACCCAAGCCATTCAATTTGCCCACAGCAAAGAAATCCTCCACCGAGACATAAAACCCGACAACGTCATGATTGGTTACATGGGCGAGGTCTATTTGCTCGACTGGGGCATCGCCGTTAGCCTCGATGAATCAAAAAAGGGAACACTGCCCGTTCACAGTGAAATAAAGAGCCTCGCCGGCACCCCTCGCTACATGTCTCCAGAAATGGCCGCCGCGGAAAAAGAGAAAATCGGCTTCGCCAGCGACGTCTACTTACTCGGCGCGGTGCTCCACGAAATCATCACTGGAGACGCTCCTCACCAGGGCAAGAGCCTCTATAAAGTACTGAAGAAAGCCTTTCAATCAACGCCGAAAGATTACCCAGACACCGTCCCTGGTGAGCTCGCCGACATCTGCCGCCGGGCTATGAGCCCGAACGTCGAAGATCGCTATCAAAGCGCCGAAGATTTTGCTCAGTCTATTGAGCATTTCCTAGAGCACCGAAGCTCCTTTGCTCTCAGTCAGGAGGCACGATCTCGCTTGCCCAGGCTCTTGGAGTTGGTACAGAATCTTAATGAAGATACCGAAGACGAACTGCACAATCACTTTGGCGAGTGTCGCTTTGGTTTTCGTCAGGCCTTGAAGGCCTGGCCCGAGAATGACGATGCCAAAGAGGGATTGCAAACAGTCTACGAGACTATGATTGAGCTGGAGCTGTCCCGGGGAAATTCACGCTTGGCGGCCAGTTATCTAAAAGAGCTTCCGGCCGCCAATCCAAGCTTAAGTGACCGCGTCTCAGCGCTCAGAGCTGAATGGCTACGAAAACAGGAAGAATTAGAGCGCTTGCAGAAAGACACTGACCTTGAGACTGGAAGTTTCGCTCGTTCACTGCTCTCTGCATTTATGGCCATCGTCTATACTATTTTCCCGATCATTATTGGATCTCTCCATCGCCAAGGCGTTGTGTTTCCTCCTTGGTTATTTATCGCGTTTTCCCTCGCTTTCTTAATGTGCCTTTCACCCGTTTTCTTATTGAAAAAAATGGGCTTTGATAATGAGGTGAATCGAAAGATTGCCCGCAGTCTTTTCGTGGCCTTCATTGCGATGTTCGTCCACCGTTTCGTCGGTAGCTCACTTGGCCTCGATTTTGTCGATATCCTTAACCAGGAGATGATTATCTTCGGCTTGGTCCTGTCACTGATGGCCGCGACGATAGACAAGCGAATTGCTCCTGCAGGCCTTGTCTACTTCGTCTTAGCCCCGACGGCCATCTATTTCGACTATTGGGTCCCTGAGATATATGGTATTGCCAATGGCTTAGCCTGCGCGATCGTCGCCTACGCTTGGAGCCCTGTAAAGACTTGCGACGAAGCTGAAAAACTCAAGAAGAAAGCCATCGAAACATTGAAAGCTAGCAAGAGCGCTATCAAGCAAGAAGCATCGAGCGATCAGTCTCATTAGACCGCGCCGTTCTCAATAACCCCAGCCGGCTCAGCTTGAGCTTTTTGACGCTCTTTAATGGTCTGCTCAATTTGATTCACCAGCTCTTCAGAGATCGAATTAGAGAACAAGACCAAGTCATCAATCTGCTCCAGGAATCGACTATCAATGAGAGTCTCAGCGCCCTTATCAGTGATGCCATTGGCCCCAACATCCAAGCTCTTTAGAGATTGAATGCTGCTTGAGCCAACCAGCGCTTCGAGCCCCGCATCATTGATTTGATTGAGATATAAATTCAGCGTCTCTAGGTTCTCTAATGACTCAGCATTCGCGAGCGCCTGAACGCCTTTTTCGCGAATTGAATTCAGGTTGAGATTCAAAGTCTTCAAGTTGTCGAGCGCCACGCAGGCGGCCAATGAGAGAGCCCCCTCTGCGCCGATGGTGTTCGCTCCAAGATCAAGGTGCTCCAAGTCTTTAAAGAATTGACTCTCTGCCAACGCAGAGACGCCATCATCCCCCAATGCATTCGCCCCGAGCGTGAGGTGTTTTAACTGAGCGTGGTCTTCCGCCGAAGCAAGTATTTTCGCTCCTTCGACGCCAAGCTCATTGTGCTCTAAATAGAGCGTGTCGAGCTTCTTCAAGAACTGCGACTGAATAATATGCTCGGCCCCTGCGGCCCCAATTTGATTGCCATCAAGATTCAACTTAGACAGCGACTTCAATGTTTCTGATTGAGCCAAGACCTCGCAACCATCTGGTCCAATGTGATTGTCATTGAGATTAAGCGCTCTTAACTGCTTCAGTCCCTTCTTCGAGGACAGCAGCACTTCAACATCGTCTTTATGGAGTCCATTCGACTCTAGATTAAGCTCTTCAAGAGTCTTTAAACACGACGCCTTGCTCAACAACTTCACGCCCTCGGCGCCGAGGGTGTTTCGCGCTAGGGACAAGCTCTTTAACCCGGTCCAGTCTTGAGCGCGGGCGAGGAGTTTGATGGCGTCTGTGGCGAGCTCTGTTTCTTCGAGGGCGAAGCTCTCAAGGCCCATGATATTGGACGACCCCATGAGCTTCTTCATAGTCTTCACAGAGACTTTGCACTCTCTGAGTTCTAGAACTTTTAGCCCTGTGAGATGAGACGAGCGAATCAGGAGGTCGAGGAAATCACTGCTTAGCGGTCGTCCTTCAAAAGTCAGCTTTCGAATGCGACTGAGCTCGGGAGTCTCTTTGAGTTGGCTGATTTGATCGGAGTCGAAGTCGAGCTCGGAGAGGACCAGGGAATCTCCTGTGAGGTTCTGAAAGACGAGGGCGATGCGATCCTCAGTGCTGCGCTTAAAGGTTGTTGAGCTTGGGTCCATTGGCTCTTTGGGAGCGCTATCTATGCTGAGGGCGACGGAGTCTTCAAGATTTGGAAAGAGCGAGAGGGACTCGGAGATTTGCATGAAGTAATTGAGGTTGCCTAAGTCTCCAACAAGCTCTTGGAGCTGCTCGACTTTTTCAGACATAGAGCGAGCATAGCCCTGCTTCTCAGTGAGGATCTTCTGGGCTTCCGCGTTCTTGGCTCGAAGAGACGAGAGAGCCTGGTGGAGCTCGGCGATGGTGTCTTCCGACTTGCTGAAGCTGCGCTCTCGGTCGGCTAATTTTCGTTCGACTCGCTCTAGCTCTTTGCGGACAAGGCGCACAGTCTCTTCGAGGCGCTCTTTCTTCGCCGCGAGTCCTTTTAGGTGACGGTTAGAGCGTTCGACTTCCTTCTGGCTTTCCCGCTTCTCTTTCTTCAGCGCTTTGAGTTCGTCATCGCGGCGCCCTAATTCATTCTCCAGGTTCTCTTCGAGAGCCTGGGCCATTTTTACTTTGCTTTGATAGTTCTTTAATTGAACGGAGTAGTATTTCTTAATGCCCTTATTTTCTTCCTCAAGCTGTTTAATTTGGGCGTCCTTGGCCTCCATTTCTGTTATGAACTTTTCAATGTGCTTCTCTTTGAGTTCGGCGTTCACCAAAGCGCGAATCGTCGAGAGGCAGGCGGTGGTGCGAATTCGAGAGCGACGATCTCGAACGGTCATTTGACGCAATAAATTGAGGATCTCTTTGTTGTCCTCGTATTGACCACTCTCAGCCCGCATATGGTCGAAGCCGGGGTCCGTCTCGATATCGACCGCGTGAGTGGCTTCAGCCTTACGAAGGTCTTCGAGATAAACATAGGAGCTCTGATATTTGAGAGCATTGATTCCTTCGGCGACTTGCCTTGCTTCCCGGGGATTGCGACCGGTCAACAATTGATAAAGCGTCATTCCCAAAGCAAAGATATCGGTGCGGCCGCTGACTTCATCTCTCACTGACTCAGGAGCCATATAAGCAGGAGAACCGCCGGGGATGAACTTCTTCACTGAGAAGGTAAAGTCGTCGCCCTTGGGTTCGGCGATGAGGGCGCTGCCGAGGTCGCTGATTTTAATCCAGGCCTTACCCTTGGCCCGGTGCTCCATGAGGATCAGTTCAATCTCACTCATGTTTAGGCCCCAGTTCTTCCTGTAGGCCTCCACTAAACTATCAATGACATCTTGGATTACAATGCAGTTGTCGGGCTTAATGTCTCGATGAATCACCCCGACGTGATGACAGGCGCAGAGCCCCATCACAATTTGTTCAATAATTAAGAGCGTCGCTAATCTTGAGAAGGCGACCTTGGGCTTGAGGTCTTGGAACATCTTGTGTTCAAGAAGATCTCCCAGGCTTTGTCCGTTCACGTATTCCGCGACGACAATGGGCACCTTCCTATATTCGCCGTACATTGGATC
>JARGOJ010000297.1 GCA_029210225.1 Planctomycetota bacterium | reverse complement strand
AACTTCAAAAACAACAAGTCACCATCCCCGAACCCCTCAGCCAACTCTTCATCCGCCTCCAAGACCTCCCCAACTCAGAATCACTCACCGCCAGCAAACTCCTATCGGCCCTCGCCATCCCCCTCCAAGCACCCAAAAACTCCCCCGTGCTCCGCAAACGAACCAACAAAGGCTTCAACCCCAAAAGCCATAGACCCCACGTCCACCAACAGATAAATATCGACCACTCCGACATGCCCAGCATCGCCGCCGGCGCCCCCAACGTAAACAGTCCCAGGGAAGTCGTCGCCGGCCGTCACTTCGTCCCCCGCTCCCTCAGAAAGGAACGCTACGTCACCGCCAAGAACGAACATGACAAGCTCGCTAAGCTCGCCGGTAAAGCCCGAGAATGCCACGAGAACCAACTCAGAGACGACCTCCGACTCATCAACTTCACCGGCTGGCTGCTCCCCTTCTTCGCCGCCTCAAACCCCATCACCCTCGCCCTCAGCATCCCCCTCGCTGCACTCGGCATCCCCCTCGTCAGCTCACTCACATCCAAAAAAGCCAACGCCCCAGGGGCCTTCTTTGGATTCCTCATCATCGGCGTCGCCCTCACCCTTCTCCTCAGCGCCGGCACCAGCGGCATCCTATGGGCCGCTTTCCTCGCCACCGTCTCCGCCATTCGCGCCAACAGAGCCAACGACCTCGCCCGGGAAAACCCCTGGGCTCAACAAGAACAAATCTATGGCGAAAGCCTCATCGACGCAAGAACACGAGAACTCAGCGATTTCTTCAAATCTGGACGCCTCATGATCGCCGGATCCGCCGCCCTCACCCTCAGCCTCCTCCCCGCCGCCAGCGTCACCGAATTTATCCACGCCTCCGCCTGCCAGGGCATGATCTTCGGCGCCCTCGCCACCTACTTCGGACTCCAAAAACTCAAAAGCAGCAAAACACGCCCACGCAATGTCATGGGCACCGCCCTCTTCGTCGCCGGACTCCTCTCCTGCTGGAGCTACGCCCTTAACCCCCTCGCCCTCCTCTCAGGCCTTATCATGACCGCCGTCATGGCCTTCGGCTTCGGGTCCTTCGTCGAACAAAGCCTCGCCGAAGAAGAAGACGCCGCAAAGCTCGAAGAAAAGCAACGGCAAGCCCAATATCAAGCACAAAGCAACCCCGTCCCCATTCAAGTCCAAAGACGATCCTCAACAAGGCGCCATCCCTCCATGGACGCCCTCCCCAGCGATTTCTCCAAAAGCTCCAAAAGCTCCCCCCTAAAAAGCCAAAAGCCCCAGCAAGAAGTTCTCTAAGGGCTTGGACTCAGGCGGGTCCTTCGGTTAGCATCGCGATCTTGGAAAAAAGGAAGATCCCGTGAGCAAATATGTCTTAGCCATCGATGCCGGCACCACAGGCATCACACTGCAGCTCTTCAACCGCAAGGGCGACGTGGTCCGCAGCAACACCTCAGAGTTCACTCAGCACTACCCAAAGCCCGGGTGGGTTGAACACGACGCCGAAGAAATCTGGCAAGTCACTCAAAAGCTCATCTCCGAAATCATGGGAGATGAAGCCCTCACCGACGTCGCCGCCATAGGTATCACCAACCAACGAGAGACCACCGTGGTCTGGGACTCCGAGACCGGCAAACCCTTCCATAACGCCATCGTCTGGCAATGCCGACGCACCGCCGAACGCTGCAAAGAACTCCAACCCTCCGCCCACGTCTTCCGCGAGCGCACCGGCCTCATCCTCGACGCCTACTTCAGCGGCACCAAAGTCTCATGGATACTCGAAAATGTCCCCGAAGCCAAAGCCGCCGCCGAAGCCGGAAGCGCACGCTTCGGCACCATAGACACCTGGCTCATCTATAAACTGTCCGGACACGCCCTCCATATCACCGACCCCACAAACGCCTCCCGCACACTCATGTACGACATCCACGAACGCGCCTGGCACGACGACCTGCTCGCCATCCTCAACGTCCCCCGCAGCTGCCTCCCTGAAGTCAAAGGATCAAGCGAGGTATATGGCCACACAAGCGCAGCGGTCATCGGCGCAGAAATCCCCATCGCCTCCGCAATCGGCGACCAACAATCCGCCCTCTTCGGACAATGCTGCGTCGAAGAAGGATCGTCAAAGAACACCTACGGCACCGGCTGCTTTGTCCTCGTCAACGCTGGCAAAGAAAAAGTCAAACCCAAGACAAGCCTCTTACTCACCCTCGCCTGCGACGCAAAGGGCGAAGTTGTCTACGCTCACGAAGGCTCAGTGTTTATCGGCGGCGCCCTCATTCAATGGCTCAGAGACGAACTCCAAATCGTCGAAAACGCCGCCGACTCCGAAGCCATCGCCCGCTCTATTGAAGACAGCGGCGGCGTCACCGTCGTCCCCGCCTTCGCCGGTTTGGGCGCTCCCTACTGGGACCCGGACGCTCGCGCCGCCATACTTGGCCTCACCCGAGGCAGCGGACGACCCCAAATCATCCGCGCCGCCCTCGAAGCCATCGCCTTCCAATCACGGGATCTCATCGATGCCCTCGGAGGCGTGACAGGGCTTCATGTGGATGGAGGCGCAGCCGCCAATGACTTTCTTATGCAATTTCAAGCAGACCTCCTGGGCTTAGACGTCTTAAGACCAGCCAACCTCGAAACAACAGCCCAAGGCGCCGCATACTTAGCGGGGCTCGCCACCGGCTTCTGGGATACCTTCGACGAAATCAAAGGCTTCCGCAAAATCGATAAAGTCTTCAAACCTCAATGGACTGACGAACAACGCGAAGCCCACTATTCACGCTGGCAAAACGCCGTCGCGAGAGTCCGAACCAACGCCAGCTGAGAAAGCAACCTGACCCAACATCATGAAAATTTTAAGCGCCACCTTCATAAAGAGCTGCACGAACGTCAGTCAACTCCCTAGCGACGGACTCCCACAGATCGCCTTCTGCGGCCGATCCAACTGTGGAAAGTCATCCCTGCTCAACGTCCTCACCAGCCGCAGGGGACTCGCCAAAGTCTCCCGCACCCCCGGACGCACCCAGCTCATCAACCTCTTCCTCATCAATGAGAAGTTCTACTTCGTCGACCTACCAGGCTTCGGCTTCGCCCGAGTCACCCGGAAGAAAAAAGAAGAGCTCGGAGAGATGATCACAGCCTACGTTCAACAAGCTCCAGAGCTCATCGGCATGGTCTCCCTGCTCGACATCCGTCATAAACCATCCGTTCAAGACCGCATCATGGACGAGTTCCTCATCGAAGAAGAAATCCCGGTCCTCCACGTCGCCACGAAATCGGACAAAGTCGGATCGTCAAAACGAGAGAAGCACCTGAAAATTATTCGAGAAACACTGAAACTTGAGAAGTCAAACCCCATAATAAAGGTCAGCTCTCTTAAATACACAGGTATCAAAGAGCTACTCAGAGCCATTGATGAGAACTTTGTCAGACCCGACCTAGAGGTAAGTTGATGGAATTGCTCAGCCAAAACAGACGATTCCCAAAACGGGTCTGGAGCCTCGTCCTCCCCGTCCTCGTCCTATTCAATGGCTGCTCTTTCCTCGCTGATACCCATCAAATCGTCCCCATCACCGCCACCGATGCCCGCGCCACCATCTTCGTCGATGGCAAAGAAGTCGGCGTTGGCAGCGCCTCCCCAAAACTCGACCGCAGCATTAATCATCGCGTCCGCGCTGAAGTCGGAAACCGACGCATCTACGCCTACATTGGACGCTCAGCCTCCGCTCATGGCACCTTTGACGTCGTCGGTGGCCTCCTCTTCGGTATCACCTTCGTCGGATACTTCGCCCCCGGCTTTTGGGAATTGGACCCCCCCGAAATCACACTGAAGGTCCCTGAGAATCGGCGCAAATGCAAATATTGCAATCACTAAAGCGCTCAGTAAAATCCTCCCTCTCCCTCCTCCCCGGCCCCCTGGACCGACTCTCCGCTCAGGTCCTCTACCAATCGGGCTTCGCAACCCTCGCTTACCGTAGCTTCGTCAAAGCCCACCGCCCCCTCTCCATCACCGAGGGACCCTTCAAAGATATGGCCTATATGAGCGAAGCCGTCGGCAGCGCCCTCTACCCAAAAATCGTCGGCAGTTATGAACTTGAACTCCATTCCCCCCTCGAACAAATCATCTCGTCACCCCATGATGTCCTCGTCAACATAGGCTCCGCCGAGGGTTACTACAGCGTCGGACTGGCCCTGCGTATGCCACAACTGACGAGCTATGGTTTCGATATTGAAGACCGCGCCGCAACCCTCCAAGGCACCCTCGCCCGCCTCAACAAAGTCTCAGACCGCGTCCATGCCCTCGGTCCCAAGCAATGCCAGGCCTCTTTCGCCGAAGAAAAACTCAGCCAAGCAAAGAACCCGTTGATTCTCTGTGATTGTGAAGGAGCGGAAGAGAGCTGGCTCGACTTTGAAGCGCTGCCTTCACTAGAGCAGAGCACGGTGCTTGTTGAGCTTCATGATTGCTTTGTCCCGGGGCTCTCCGAAAAGATCCGAAGCCGCTTTGACAAGACTCATCGCATCGCCGAATTTTCTGCTAAAAAAAGGACCATCGCCGACTTTCAAGACAAGCGCTTCGAGGCTTTGTCCGTTTTCGAGAAAGTTGCCTTGATGGATGAAGGCCGGGACCCAAAGCAAAGATGGTATTTCATGACTCCGAAATAAGCCTGAGAGGAGAGAGCTATGGTTCGTGCTGCTGTGATGCTTGGCAATGGTCAAGACGTTGAAGTCCGAGATATCCCCGAGCCCGAATTAGAGCCCCATTCGGCCCTCTTAGACGTTGAGTTGAGCGAAGTCTGCGGGACCGACGTCCACCTGCTTCACAGCCGCCTCAGCGGCGTTCCCTACCCCATTATTCCTGGCCACGTCTCCGTCGGAACCCTCTCCAAGATCCGTGGATCCATCGTCGATATCAATGGCCTCCCCCTCGAAGAGGGCGACCGGGTGACTTTTCTGGATGTCCACGAGACCTGCCACTCATGCTGGTATTGCCTGGTCGCCCGCGCCTCCACCCGGTGCCCGAAACGCAAGGTCTATGGCATCACCTATGGTCTCGCCGATGGCCTCACCGGAGGATGGGCTGAGAAGCTCTACCTCAAACCTGGGGTGAAATGCCTGAAGCTCGGGGACACCCCATTCGAGCACTTCATGGCTGGGGGTTGCGCCCTCCCCACCGCGCTCCACGCCGTCGATCAAGCTCAGATTCGCATTGGCGACACAGTTTTGGTCCTCGGCAGCGGCCCTGTGGGTCTCTCAGCCATCGCCTTCGCTGTCTTATCAGGAGCCAGTCGTGTGCTCTGTATCGGAGGTCCCGCGCCACGGCTCGCCATCGCCAGGCAGATGGGCGCGCTACAGACTTGCGATATCTTTACTTTGAACGAAGACGAGCGCCTCGAATGGGTCCGAGAAAGAACAGGCGGCCGAGGCGCCGATGTGACTATCGAAGCGGCTGGTGTTCCGGCTGCGGCGGTCCAGGCCATGCGTTTTACAAGGGATGCCGGGCGGGTTGTTGTCGTGGGTCAATACACGGATAACGGCGAAGTGGCGCTTAACCCTCACCTCGACATCAACCGCAAGCACCTGGAGGTCAAAGGTTGCTGGGGCTCAGACTTCTCTCACTTTTATCGAGCGGTGCAAGTCATGGCTCATGAGACACAATCCAAGGCCTGGATCGCCCTCACTCGCAAGAAGTTCTCCCTCGACCAAGCCAACGAGGCCCTGGCCGTGGTCGCCGGGGGTAAGCTCGGCAAGGCCCTTATCGATCCTCGGCTCTAAGTTAACTCAAGCCCATTTTCCCTGGATTCATGATGTTGTCGGGGTCGAGAGCATCCTTCACCTTCTGATAGACACCATGAAGCGGCCCTTGCGACTCTTTCAGCGCCTTGGCTTTGAGCAGGCCGATGCCATGGTGATGGCTCACAGCAGCCCCCTTCTCGACTGTCGCTTTCATTCCTGCTTCCCAAACCGCTTTGTATTTTTTCTCCGCTTCTTCAGGGCTTGAGCACCGCGCCGCGACAGAGAAGTAAATGCTGCAACCCTCGTGATAGGCGTGAGAGAAGTGGGCGAGGACCAAGGCGTGCTCTCCGAGAGCGCTTCGCACATAGTGATAGAGTTCATTAATGCGATCCCAGGTCGTCGCGACCTCCATGGTGTCGCTGAAAGCTCCCATCTTAAATACGTCACTCTGCTTGAATGAGACGGCGTGGCGATTGCGCCACCAGACCTCCGCTGGGCGGCTCCCTTTATCCTTAACCCCATCCATGGCCAGGGCGAGCTTGCGAGTCTCTTTACCCATAACCTCAACCATCCCAGCCTGCCCTTCAAAAGTCAGAATCAGCAAGCAAGTGCTCGGCAAGCGATCGGCGATTTTATTGGTCAAGGCGGGAACAGACAGCGCGGTCTTCTTGCCAAAAGTATCCGCAGCTTTTGGGAGCTTCTTCTTCAGTAACTCACTGAGGCTTTGAAAGGTGAAGTATTTGAGCGGACCTTCAGGGCCCACAGGAGAGTCGGCAGGGATCGGCTTATGATCCTTTCCCTCACCAACTAGGATTGTGTCGAGAGGATCATAGAGACGCACGGCGGCCGGGCGATAGCCGCGCTGGAGGGTCTCTCGAATCACGGCCAGGCCTGTTTTGACATCCGGCACGCTGAAGCTCAGGAAATCGCGGGCCGGGGGTAGGGTGTGAACCCGCAAGGTCGCCGCTGTGATAATCCCGAGGGTCCCTTCACAGCCGACAAAGAGCTGATTCCAATCGGGCCCGGTCGCTGACTTTGGCGCCGTGATGGTCTCGACTAATTGGCCGTCAGGAAGCACGACCCGCATGCTAATGACCATATCTTCGATCTTGCCGTAGAGCGTCGAGAACTGCCCTGCGCTTCGAGCTGCCAACCATCCTCCGACAGTGGAGCAGAGAATGGAGGACGGAGAGTGGCCCAGGGTGAGGTATTCGCGTTCGAGGGCTTCTTCGAGGAGTTGTCCGTTGATTCCGGCGCCGACGGTGATGGTCAGGGACTCTCGGTCGATGCGTTCGATGCGTCGCAGCTGTTTTAAATCGATGGTGATCCCGCCGCGGTGGGCGACGGTGCCGCCGCAGACTCCCGAGCCTTCACCGAAGGGAATAATGGGAATTTTGGCTTTGGCGGCGACTTTTACAACGCGGCACACTTCTTCTTCATTGCGGGGGCAAGACACGCCCCAGGGCCGCTTTCCAAGGGCTTCGACCTTGCCTTGCCCGGCGGTGATGTGGCCAAGAGGCCAGAGATCTCGGGCGTAGGCCAGGCAGCTCGCCGGGTCATCCAGGAAAGGACAGATCTCACGAAGCTCCGTGCGAATGGCTGAATCGAGCAATTCTGTCATGAAGAGGCTTCCTAACTTTGCCGGGACTGTGGTGGGTTTGTGCTAGATTGTGGTGTTCACAATTGCGATCTTAATTGGACCACTAATCATTGTATGAAGGTTGAAATGGATAGAAAATTGCAACGTGTCTTCTTTGTTAGCTCCATACTAAGCTTGGCGCTCTTCCTCCCTTTATCCGCTGCCGTCGCAGACGATGCCATCGAATACAAGGAGAACATTGTTTATGGAAAGGGTGGGGACCAAGAGCTGCTCTTAGACTTAGCGCGGCCAAAAACAGGCAAAGGTCCGTTCCCAGCGATCATTGCGATTCATGGTGGTTCCTGGCGTCGAGGCAATAAAGCGAGCTTCCGCCCCTTCATAAAAACGGCGGCGAAGAAAGGCTATGTGGCCATCACTGTCAGCTATCGCTTCGCCCCAAAGTATAAGTTTCCAGCCCAAATCGAAGATGTCAAATGCGCGGTGCGCTGGCTTCGGGCCAACGCGAAGAAATACAACATCAACCCCGATAAGATCGGCTCTTTTGGGGCCTCTGCCGGTGGTCACCTGGCGCTGTTGCTTGGTCTTATGGACAAGAGCGATGGCCTCGAAGGCAAGGGTGGTCATGGCGATCACTCAAGCAAAGTGCAGGCGGTCGTGAACTTCTTCGGTCCCACCGACTATCAGGGTGAGATCAATGAATACGGCAAGCGCATCCTCAGTGATTTCTTGGGAGGCACCAAGGAAGAAAATCCCAAGGCCTACAAAGTCGCTGCCCCGGTCACTTATGTCTCGAAAAACGATGCCCCAGTGCAAACCCATCATGGCACCGCTGATCGAATTGTTCCTTATGACCAAGCCCTTCGATTGCAAAAAGCGCTCAAAAAATCGGGCGTCGTAAACGAGCTCCACACTGTGAAAGATGGGCGTCACGGCTGGCGTGGCAAGGAGTTAACCCAATCAATCGAGAGTACCTTCAAGTGGTTTGACCGCTATTTGAAGTCGGGAACGAAGAGCAAAGCAAAGTCTCTCCCAAAGGAAAAACGAGATTCGAAACTCTATTAATCGTCAGGTCGTCTTCTTAGACTGGTTCTCCCTGAAAGAAAAGCAGTCCAGATAAGCCCTGGCGATGGATGCCGGGCTGATTGTCGAGGAAAGTGGCTCTGGAGCGAAGCGAAGAGAATGATGACAAAGCGCTCGCGCAAAGTCTTCTTGCTGGTGAGGGAGACAGCTGGGAGCGTTTTGTCGATCGATTCTCCGGCTTTGTGGCCACGATCTCCCGACGTTTGCTAGCTTCCCACAGCTCTGGGGCCTCCAACGCAGACGTCGAAGACATCGTCGAAAACGTCTTCCTAGCCCTTATGGAGAACGACTTCTATCTTCTCCGGCGCTACGACCCCAATCACAAGTTAGCCACATACCTTGGCGTTATCACTCGCACTCAGTGCCACCGTTGGCTTCGTTCTCGGAAGCCGGTCGCCAGCCTGGGCGAAGAAGCCGGGGCGATGATCCCCGACACGAAAACCGCCGCTCATGAGGACCAGATGGTCCGTCTGGAAGCTCGCGACGCTGTGCGCCGAGCGATGGAGGCCCTCACCGACCGAGAGCGGATGGTCCTCAAGCTCTTCTATTATCACGGCGCCAATTACCAGGCTATCTCGGCTGAGATGAGTCTGAAGGTCAACTCTATCGGAGCGCTGTTAAGTCGGGCTCGGGCTCACCTTCAAGAAGAATTGAAGCGGG
>JARGOJ010000296.1 GCA_029210225.1 Planctomycetota bacterium | reverse complement strand
CTGGAGCCAGCACATACTTACATCTGGGAGAACTTCTCCTCGCCCGACACGATACCCGAGGCTTTGAGATATTGACGAAGAATGCGATGGATAGTTGGACCGACCTGGACAAGTTCTTTGGCTATCCCTCAGACCTCAGCTACAAAGCTCGACTTAGACAGGTTTTAGAATCGGCCACGGGAACGGACCTTGGGGTTCCAAAGACCCTCGTAAAAGACAATGCCTGGGAGCTCAAGAGCGCCTGGCAAACCTGGCTATACAGAAACAAAGGCAAGATCGAATGGGATAAGGAAAAGAAGCTCTTCCTCGTTAAGAAGTAGTGAAAGTTTACCGCGCCTATCAAGCTGCAATGCGCAAAACGAAGCGGTTGCAGCTCTTTTCTCTTCGGCCAGCCGCTTCATAATGACGGTTCCAGACTTCGCTCCCAGCCCATGGAAAACAAATTCAGGGAACCTTTAGCCATCGTTCCCCGTGTAACCCGGCGTATGTTGGAATGTAAGAAAGACAGGGACTGACCCATGAATCAAAGATTTTTAATGAGCAGCCTCGTGGCTCTAGTACTCAGTGTATGCGGCTTCCTCCCAGCAATTGCTTGCATTCATGGCCCGGAAGCCTTTAAAGGAGAGTTATCTGCGGAATCGTATCGAGGAATCATTTTTCATTCAGGGCAAAGGGAGGAATTGATTCTCTTTACCAATCTCTCCTTTGATATTGATCATCGCCCTAAAAACCTCGGCTGGGTCATTGCTGTCCCTTCCATTCCAGACCACTACAGCACCGACATTAAGCCTGAGATATTCGATGATGCGGCCAAACTCATACCCGTGGACGAAGCAGAACGCGCCATGGGACCGAGTTTTGGCGGGGATTCTAACGAGCTGGATATCAAAGTCATCAAAGTCGGACCGTACGTCATTCACAGAGTCACCGCCTCCGGCCTCAAAGCTGTGAAATCGATGAATGCATGGTTTAAGAAGAACGGATTCGCGACGAAAAAAGAGAGCGAGATGAAGTTCTTCATCGATCATAAATATACTTTTCTCTGCCTTAAGGTCGACTGGAAGCCAATCCCAAAGAAGAAAATGAATGATGATGAAGCCCAAGCGCTGCCACCACTTCGCGTCTCTTTTAAAACGGAGCGTCCCTTCTTCCCTCTTAAGTTTTCCTCGCATCAGGGAGATTTCAGTCTCCGACTCTTAACCTTTACTGAGAAGCCTATTGATTGGGTCAAGAGCTCTCCTGTCTTTAAGCAGCTGGCCGTTCGACAAATGACCCATCTTGATAAATTCGCCGCCCAGAACTATGTCGTGAAGCAAAAGAACTTTAAGGGCGCTTTGAAAAAAACCTACGGCGATATCGTGAAAGAAAAACGCTTAAATGATAAGCAAGAATGGCATTTCAACGCCTTTTCCGTGGACTCAATCAATTCTGATGATGACGCGCTCATCAAAGACTGGAAAACAGACTTCTATCTCGAAATCGACAGTGATCCCCTCAGGGAGAAAGTCAAAACCCTCCTATCCAAAGCGATCGCACCTCTTAAGGGAGACTCAGGCAAAGTCGACAAGAAAGCCGAGTTAGCGCTTCGTACACTCGGCGCAAAAGCCGTCCCAGGAATCTCGCAGTTGCTCATTCGCAGCACTGATTCTTATTCCCATGTCGTCGGCCTGGAGATTCTCGGTGATCATGCAGCAGAAATCTCACCACAGTTCATTGAATCGGAGTTTATTCATATAAGAGACTCCGAAATGGAAGTCTTCGGGACCGCCATGCTCCGCTTCAGCAAGATCCTCCTCCAACGTCACGACAAACGTGGCTTAGCGATCCTCTTGGAGACGGCCATGACCACCTGGAACTATGACGATGCCAAGTTTGGCTATAAGACGCAATTCGCGCTTGAACTTCAGGTCAAGGCCATGTTAGAGAAAGCGACGGGTCTAGACTTTGGGCACCCAGGTAAAGTGAGTAAAGATCTGTTTGGTGACATTGAAGTGGAATGGCAGAATTGGTGGGATGAGCACAAAGACACCATTCAATGGGATAAGAAGTCCAAGCTCTTCATTGTGAAAAAGAAATAAGCCTGAATTCCAATTTCAGTTCACAGAAAAAGAGCTGCGGCGGGAATCAGTCCAGACACGGCTCTTTTCTATTATGTTACGGGCCTGATTCAGCTCGCTAGAGCGTTGTCAGACCGGCTCTTCGTTCTTTAGTGAAAGACTTAGCAAACGAACAATGGAACGATAGAGAGGATTGTCAGTGGCTCCCAAGACAGCCTTCGTGAACTTATCCACCCAAGGGTCCAAGCCCCGCTCCAGAATATCCTGAGCCAGCGCTTCACCTTCAGGCCCGGGTACGTGAAGGGCGTGTGCCATAAGACCCACAAGGACAGCGATGTGATCCTTCGGTACGTTGCCCCAGGGACCGCCGCTGATGCTAATTCCTAAGAGTCCACACCAAGCATCAACAAGTTCGGATTGAGCCGCGCCAACGACAGACGCTTCTTCCCCGTACCAAGCTGACGCAAAGGGCGCGGTGTTTTTATTGGATAGAAAGAGGCCGCAGAAATCAGCAGCGCACTCGTCCCACTGCTGCTCTGTCCAATCCCCATCACCGAGGTAGTCTTTCACCCCGGGCTCTAGTTTATCGAGGACAGAAACAATATCGGGATGCCGCAAAGCATCCCGACTCTCGTTATCAATCTCTTGAATGAGCAATTGCGCGACCAACTCTAAGAGCGTCGCGCGAGCTCCGGCGTAGCTTAAACCTTCTTCACTTGACATATATTGTCGTACCAATTCTGACCGCCGACCAAGGGCGCGGGATTAATAGGAAGGGCATCATTAATGTGAACCCCATGTCCCACACCGCCCTTACTCTTCGACCACCACATTTTTTCCGTGATGTCCGAATCGTTCAAGCGCTTATCGAAGCCCTCTGAGCCAGCCATCTCTTGCCCGGGCTTATCGCCTCCGACAGCGCCATGATCCCAGTGTCCAACATGATGCGAGCTCGCCACAACGCGCTTGTGCATCCCTTTAATGAACTTCACGCGATTGCGGAACGCGTTCACTGGATTGGCATCTTTGGCTTTGTAGGTATAGCCTTCCGGGCGATAGACAGTCACTTCAACTTCGTCACCATCGGTCAAGCCCAGTTGCTTTCCAGTATCGGGATGCATCCACAGCGGGTTGCTGTGAACAATCTCAGCCGAGTATTTCCAGTGACCTGAGCGTCCTTGGGTATGAACGTTCCACTTGAAGGTCGTAAAGATGAACTGATCGTCCTTCAATTTTTCATGACCAGGAACCTTGAAATAAGTCGGTAACTCACTCGCAAGAGGATTGGACACTGGAATTCCAACGCACTTCGCGGCGATTGCAAAGATATCGTCGCGCACTTCAATTTTTCGCGATGGTGTTGGGAAGCCTTGAACAAATTGCTTGTCAGCCATCTTAATGCCGACCGCGACCTTCTTGCCCTTCTTGACTTTAGAGATCACACCGGTCTTTGTATTGAAGGTGCTCCCGGTCAAGTCGGAGCGAGCAATTTTTCGCTCGTAAAGCTCGTAATCCTGGGGCCGATCTTTGTCGTACCAAATACCTCTACGCTTGAGCTCTTCCCATTCCAGAGGCACGTCTTTGTACCACTCCTTGTAGAAGTCTTCGACATCTTCGAAATCGAAATACTGCTCCATCCCGCCGCCGACCGCTCGTGCGATATCTCGGAGGATGTATTGAATGGCCTTGGCTTCTCCAATAGGCTTCGTGAGAGGCTGACGAATTCCAGTGTAGGGAACCAATCCGTAACTATTAGTGCTGTGGGCATCCCAGCGCTCAAGGCTTGTCGCATCCGGCAGAATCAAATCGGCCAGGGCTGCTTGCTCGCCAATTCCAATATCAATCGCGACATGATAGGGAATCAACTTTTCGTCTTTGAGGACATCTCTCGCGACGTTCGCTTCAGGATAGCCATAGGCTGCCCCAAGACTGTACGACATGTATACGTCGACCTTAGCCCGTCCCTCTTTAATGTAGGGATAGACCAACTGACCCACACGCATCTGATACCAGTGCCAGGAGAGAGGATATTCACTCGGCGTCGCCAATTCCCCAAAGTACTTCTTCTGCCACTTTTCTGGGAAGCCCTTCACTCGCTCTTGAACATCTTTGGGCAACTCATTGAATTCGCGAGTTCCTGGAAGCCAGGCTTTTGGGCCCTTTGGTTTCGGTCCAGGCTGACTGATCTTTGGTAAGCCATCCTGTCCATAGCGTCCGGCCCAGCCTCTAAGAGAGCTGAGGCAGAAGCCCCCAGGCTTGCCGACATTGCCCACGAGAACGTCCATAAGACGGATGGCGCGGTCGGCTTGAAAACCGTTGTAATGTTTGGCGGAACCACGGTTCGACATTGTGAAACAGGCGGGAGCAGCGGCGGCGAACTCTTTGGCGATGCGCTCAATGTCCTTTGCTGGAATGCCACTTTCTTTCTCAGCGAACTCCGGAGTGAACGCCTCCAAAGCCGGCCAAATCTCCTCGAGGGGCATATTCACCCAGCGATCCCAGAAGTCCTTATTGTAGAGCTTATTCTTATAGATGACATGGCACATAGCCATGGCCACAGCCCCATCAGTCCCCGGCATGATTGGAAAATACTGATCGGAGATTGAGGCGGTCGCGGATGGGCGAACCTCGAAGGTGACCATTTTGGCCCCCTTATCAACCCGTGCGTGCTGCAATCTCTGAAGAATAAACATGCCGCCTTGATAGGCTTCACAAGGATTCGCGCCGAAGTTGACAATGTATTTGGTCTTCTCAATGTCCTGTGATTCCCATTCGAATTCCCGACCGTAAAAGCTCATGAGAGGAGCCCGACGGTTGGAACTGCAGATGGAACGGCGATTGAGGCGGTGAGGGGTGCCGAAGGCGTGGGTGAAACGCTTTGTCACACCTTTGGTCTTGTCCCGACCATAGTGAAAGACAAATCGCTCCGGAGTGTTATTGTCTCGAAGCGGTTTCAATTTGGATGCCAACTCTGCGATCGCGGCGTCCCATGAGATACGCTTCCATTTGCCTTCGCCTCTTTTGCCGACGCGCTTGAGGGGATAAAGCAAGCGCTCGGGGTAATAGGTGTAGCTGATCATTCCGTTGGCTTTGGCGCAGAGCTTCCCGTTGGTGTTCGGGTCGAGGGGATTGCCCGAGATCCGACGCACTCGATCGTTCTGTATCCAGCCAATCACACCGCAGTGGGTGGTGCAACCAAAGCAGATTGTCGGGACGGCCTTCGCCGTTCGATAATTGATCTTGCCGTCGATGGTCCCAGGAAAATTGCCTTCAGCGACTTTTCCTATTGGGTCCTCGTCGATGATCTTCGGATCGGGTTCGGGCTTTTTTTCGCTCTTGAAAAGGTTGCAGCCCAAGGACCCCGAACCAATAAGCGCCCCGGTTGTTCCCGCCATTCGCAAGAAACTACGGCGAGAGACAGTGTCACTAGTGTTTTTGTTGTCATTCATAGTCGGTTCACTCACTCGTAAATGATTCCGGCTTCGTTATCGCCGCGCTGAACTCCCGGTGCCGCCTCTTCCATCCACTTATCAAGGCCAAGATACTTGACCCGGGGATTCGTCTTCTCCTCCGCTTTGAAAGCGACAGGAGAGAGGTCTTTGGTCAACTTCGCGACGAGATCCGTTTCGTCTTCAAGGTCTCCAAAGCGAAGCGCTTCCGTGGGGCAAACCTCGACACAGGCAGGAGGCATTCCTACTTCGGTGCGGTGCTCACACATGTCGCACTTTTCAGCGCTCTTCGTCTGGTCGTTGTAGAAAATCGCGTCGTACGGACAAGCCTTGACGCATTCCTTATGAGACTCACAATTCACAACGAGGACCCGACCATCCTCTTTGTTGTAGATCGCCCCGACCGGGCAAGCCTGCACACAAGGCGCATCTTCACACTGCATACAAATCATCGGAATGAATGAGAGAGTATTTGAGTCGGGAGTCTCTGCATATTGTGTTCTATTCCGGAAATCTCCGAGAGGAACATTATGCTCGGTTTTGCAAGACACCGAACACGCATGGCAACCCACGCAACGTCGGACGTCGATAATCATGCCGACTTTCTTGACCTTTTTAATCTCGTTCTCACCGGGAATTTCCCAGGGAAGAGGAAGTGCCCGCTCTGTATCACCCATCTCAAGTGTCCTCAGTCTTACGATCAGCTATGTGAATCGAAGGAATACGAATCGCAGATAGTAACAGAAAGCTTGTTAGTCCCAAACAGTTTGATAGCTATTCAAGCTGTCAAAATACTCCAGCATATTCTTGTAGAACGGGAATCCCCCAATCGTCGCGCTGTCACCAAGGACATAGACTTTTCGTCGGGCCCGAGTCAGGGCCACATTCATCCGTCGGACGTCCGACAAAAACCCGATATCACTCCGGTCGTTCGAGCGAACAAGGGATATGAATATGGCCTCTTTCTCTCGTCCTTGAAAGCCATCCACCGTATCAATCTCAAGGTTTTGCACCCCGCTTAGACGTTCCCGAAGCCAACGAACTTGAGCCGAGTAAGGTGTAATCACCGCCATTTCTTCCGCTTTCAATCCGGTGTCGAGCAACGCTTGGACCGCGAGGGCAATCCGCTCGCCTTCTTCAGGATTACTCCGACTTTGTTCGTCAAGCACCTCGTCCCAACCTGCCCCGGCCGTATCCACAAAGACCGCCACCTCATTCGTAAGCGGCGACTCTTGGACATGTTCTAAGTCGACGAGTTTTCGGTGGGCCGCGCTCTCAGCGGCGACAAGCTCGCCATCGTAGAGCTCTATAGACGGAAACTCCATGATCGCTTCGTTCATTCGATACTGAACCGTCAGGCGAGTCGACACCTTCTCCGCTCCATAGTGAGCGATCAATCGCTCGGGTAAGCTAATGGAGAACCCCTCCCGCTCAGCTTCAGGAGAGATAATGGTCGGTGGCAGCTGAAGATGATCGCCAGCGAAGATCACTCGGTGAGAGCGTTTGAGAGGAATCCAACAGGCGGGCTCCACGGACTGACACGCCTCATCAATAACAACGATGTCATATTCCCGATCGCGAATGATTCGATCGTTAAGGCCGGTTAAGGTTGAACAAAGAACCCGTGCGGTGTCCAGGATACTGTCACTGGCTTGGCGCTCAAGCTGACGAGCCTCATGCATAAGCTCCTTCGCCTCACGCCAGAGCTGCCGCTTCTCGCCTTTTTCGGGCTTATTACGACTCCATTTCGATGCCTTCGATCGCAGATCACGCGCTTCCCTCCGGAGCTTCTTGGCAATCTTCACGTCGCTGTGATCCGCCACCAACGCAGTCAAACTAAGGTCTCGCAATGACTCCGTCACTCTGGCGGGATGCCCAAGGCGAACCACCTCAAAGTCTTCGTCCGCCAAACCTGCTAGCAGGTTATCGACTGCGGTATGGCTCGGAGCACACGCAAGAACCGACAAGCCCCCCGCCACAGCCTGACGAATCAGCTCGACGACAGTGGTCGTTTTTCCAGTTCCAGGCGGGCCATGAATAATTGAGAAGTGCTCTGCGCTCAGGGCCATCTCGATGGCCTTTTGTTGATTCTCGTTTAAGGGCACCGAATACGTCCGAGGCTTCTTCAACACCGAAAAGCCCGGTTCTCTCTCTCCGAGCAAGACCTGAGTCAAATTTTTGAACGGACCCTTCGCCCCCTCTGCCGCAATAAGTGCCTCTCTCTGACGACGCATTGAGACATCATTCGGAGATGGATCAATGCGAAAACGGTCCTTAGAGCTCTCGAAGAGCTCTTCCTCCGACTCCTGAAGGGCAATCTGAATGCTGTTGTCGCGGAGCTTGGATATCAATCCTTTGCCTAGAGGCTCCACTTTCTTTTGACCATCGTCCTTGGCAATGACAATGGGAGTTCCCACTCTAAGACGAGTCCAGGGCAAGCGTTGATTAGGATCAGCGAGAGTCAGAGTGAGCAGGATGATGTCCCCAACAGTGCTGTCTTCCTCTCGGATAACAAGAGCGCCGAGACCATCGCCGTTCTTCTCAATGTCCTTCATGCTTTGATTCTCAAGGCGCTCACGAAAACGGTCGTCTTCGGCCTTCGATTCCATATCGAGCCAGCGGGCGAGTTTTTTGAAGTGGGGAGATTCGGTCATTCAAAGCCCAACGGTTGGGGGAGTGTTTCTCGGATTATGGCTGGAGATTGTAGCGTAAGGGGGGAGCGAGGAGCGCCTCAGCAAACTCGAAATGCAGGACTCGGCGTTGTTCTTTGACATGAAGGCTTGGAGACAAGGCATGAAGAATAAGCGGCGACATCAATAGGTCAGATCCGGCACCAAGGGCACCGTTATGAATCGTTTCCAGATTCACACAGACAATCACTGAGGTGAATCCTCAACGTCGTAACTCTTTAGAGTCCGCTTGGGGCGATGTGAAACTCGAAGCTCTCGCCATCAATATTCTTGCGGATCATCTCCAAGAGAGAATAGTGGCGCTGCGTTGCGAGGCGACTGAGCTTCTGCTTCTCTGACTCGTCAAGTTCACGACCTGCACGTTCCACGAAGCTCTCCATGCTGACCGCTTGCTGATGTTCTTCCCCGAGCATCCGCTCTTGATACGATTCCGGAATTGTGCCGGAGACATAGAGCCCTTCTTCATCGGATTTGAGTGAGAGAAGCACACCCTCTGTGTTGGCGTCAATGTATTCAAAGACGGCTTCGCTCAAGTTTTCACGTCCATGGAGACCCGACTTGACGACGAGGCCCATCATGTCGGCGAGGAGTGTGCCTAGGGCTCGAAACTCTCGGATCTTGCTCTTGACGAGGACCTCGCCTTCGCAACTCAGTTGCAGATAAATGAATATTCGGGGTTCCATTCCGTCCATGGCGTGGCCTTAACCTTTCTTCATTTCATTATCTCTTTTTCCGGCGCCGCCGTCCTCACCATCTTTCAAAACAGGTCGCTTCTCGCTCTCACCGAAAACATAGTTCTTGGTCTCCGTGAAGCCTGGGTCGAAGGATTCATAGGAAAGAACGAAGCCAATTCCACAGATGAGTAGGGCGCTCACAAGAGGCGCGAAGG
>JARGOJ010000295.1 GCA_029210225.1 Planctomycetota bacterium | reverse complement strand
AGGCCGACGTCTTCCGATGCGAACCGTACCATGCGACGGGCCACATACATAAGATCCTCGCCGCCTTCGAGCATCCGCATCATCCAATAGAGAGCGCCGTCAGGGTCGGACCCCCTCAAGCTCTTATGAAAGGCGCTGATTGCATTAAAGTGCTCTTCTCCGCTCTTGTCGTAATGAATCGAAGGCTTCTGCGCGATATCGACGACCAATTCACTCGTCAGGCGACCGCCTGTCTCATTCTCTCCTAGAGCAGCCAAGGCCGAGGCTTCAAGAAGATTCAACGCCGAGCGCGCATCCCCCCCGGACAACCTCGTCATGACCTGCAAGGCATCCTCGTCTTTATCGAGCTTATACTCTCCGATCCCTCGTTCTTCGTCGTGAAAGGCTCGTTCAAGAATATCGAGAATAGCCTGCTCCGAGAGTGGAGGAATGGTGATGAGATGGCAACGAGAAAGGAGAGGTCGATTCACTTCAAAGGCCGGATTCTCAGTCGTCGCGCCGATCAATATAAAGGTGCCGTCCTCGACATGGGGGAGCAGGGCATCTTGTTGACTTTTGTTGAAGCGATGGATCTCGTCGAGAAACAACACAGTCCCTCGACCTTCCATTTTTGAACGATCTCTCGCCCTCGCGGTGACTTCACGAAGCTCCTTGACTCCAGAATTCACCGCAGACAACGCGACGAAGAACTCACCTCCACGCTTCGCTAAAAGGCGAGCGAGCGTCGTCTTTCCAGAGCCGGGAGGCCCCCAAAGGATCAGTGAAACCAAGCGACGGCTCGTTAAGAAGCGGCGAAGTCGTGCGTTTTGACCAAGTAAATCGTCGAGGCCAAGCACTTCTTCGAAGACACGAGGACGCATACGCTCCGCGAGAGGAGCACGCCGGGCCCGCTGGGTTCGCTCGTGGGCATCAAATAAATCCATGGGCGATCCTTCGGATCGAGAGATTAGAAAACGATCCTTCGGATCGAGAGAGTTGAGTAAGAGAGAGTTGAGAACCCATGGGCAACGCCGTCAGAATCAACACCGTCTGTTTCGAGGCTTCGTTCTTTAGTCCAGAGAAACAAAGCCTGTGAGACAGTCCATAGTCGACTGCTCAACGGCTCTCACTTCCTTTGGGTCTTCTTCACTCTTCGTCCTCACCACCCTCAGCTTTTTTGGGGGCGGGAGTTTTTGGCGGGTTCAGCTCGTCGAAGAAGGGTGTAGAGCTTCCTTCAGGGGGATTCATGGCGTAGTAATTCACGGGTCCGGGGAGGCGAAGTATCTTTGCGATGCATGTATCCAGGTCGAAGATGCCGACTCGGTCATACTCGCCTTTCTTATTTTTCCGGAAGGTCAAGCCAGTTTCAAAGTAGAAGCCTTTCTTATTGAATTCCTTATCGAAGACCCAGAAGGTTTTTTCGACAAGGTCGCCATCTTTTCGGACGCGATCGACACGAACGAATCCAGCGAGGCTCACTTTTGGCTTAAAGCCGATGCCAACGCGACGCCAAATTTTTGGAAAGGCGACTTCTTCGTCTTTCACTGGCTTGGCGACCTTAGCCGTGGTTTCGCGGCTCTTTAAGCCCTGGTGAGTGTCGAGGCACCCTCCAGTGACAAGCAGCCCAACAATCCCTAAGCAACCTAACAACTGTCTCACTTGCGTCTCCTTCACTGTCCACGCCCAAACATTCTACGAATCGAAGGCCTCCGGTTCAATTACTGATAAAAAGGCATTTTGGCAAGATTCGATTCTGCTGCTGAAATTGGCCTGACAATCTATTCGCAAAAGCTAGAATATGCGGCTCTGTTTTCTACAGAGTTAAATCGGTGTTTGGAGAAGGTCTTCTATGAGCAGTCAGTATTTTAGCCAGAGTTATCTTGAAGCCCGCAAACGCTTTATGGATCGAGTCGCGAAGAGCCCGCAAAAGAGCCGCGAGTGGACACGATCGTTTGGTCAAGCTGCGGGAGAAGAGCTTACGACGAACGCTGCCTTGCTTAAGAGCCCCAAGTTCGACGAGGCTCTTGGCCGACGGCTATTTGTCGTCACATCTGGGCTGCATGGCGTCGAAGGCTACTGTGGCTCGGCCATTCAGCTCGGTATCATTGATGATTGGTCAAACAAGCTCCCCTCCTATGACCTGCTGCTCATTCATGGTGTGAACCCCTTCGGGTTTCACTATAAGCGTCGTGTAAACAAGGACAATATTGATCTCAATCGCAACGCAACGTTAGCGGGAGACCCGAGGGACAACCCCGGATACGACCGTGTGCGGCATCTCTTTAATCCGGGCAAGCCCCTGGCTGGCAAAAAGATGGCCCAAATGCTGCTTATGGCGCGCATTCTCGGTCACGCAGCCATCAGCAAGAAGACCGTCAAAGCCGCCTTTCTCTCGGGTCAGTACATCGACCCCAAGGGACCCTTTTATGGGGGAAAAGAGACCGCAGCGGAGGTCATTAACGTTGGGGACATCCTTGAAGAGCTCAGCGCGGATTATGATGTTTACGGACACCTAGACCTTCACACCGGCTACGGGATTCGCGGCCAGGCGCATTTGCTTTGTCACTCGAATCAATCTCGAAAAGCATGGTCCGACCTTGGCTTCTCTCCAGAGCCGGAGGACGATGGCGCCGATTACCACATGAGCGGCAACCTGCTCAGCTACCTCGAAGATCGTCTGAAGACCTGCAAGGCCGATTTGCTCTATCGCTCGGTTCTTCTGGAGTTTGGCACCAAAGGCATGGACCTCAGGCATCACCTCGACTCTATGCGAATCATGATCTCAGACAACACCATGGGAACACGGCACAACCCTTCTGAGGAGTTCTTGGAGATGTTCAACCCGAGCTGCCCCCGTTGGCGTCATGATGTCGTCGAACAAGGTATGCGCCTGCTGCGCCGGATGAACGAATGTGTCCAAAAGAGACCGGTTCCGGCGACGGCTTAGGAAAACAACGGGCCTTCACCGATCGACGGGCGCTTCAGTGACTCTTTCGAGGGCTCTTTTTCATGGTTTTATTGGGGTAGAGCTTGGCCACTTGGTCGGCGTAGCCGTTGTACAGCTCTGTCTTACGAACAGAGTTGTCGGGGATCATCCTTTCCGATGCTTGGCTCCAGCGAGGATGAGGCACCTTCGGGTTCACGTTGGCATAAAATCCGTATTCGTCGGAAGCCAGGGAATTCCAAAAGGTCTTTGGTTGGGTCGCAACAAGCTCGATATCTACGATGGACTTGATGCTCTTGAAGCCGTATTTCCAGGGCACGATTAAGCGGAGCGGCGCGCCATTTTGCTTGGGCAGGGGCTTGCCATAGATCCCGGTCGCGATCATGGTGAGGTCGTGCTGGGCTTCGTCTAGGCGCAAACCTTCAAAATACGGCCAGGGATAATAAGAATACTGTTTAAAGCCCGGAGCCTGCTTCTCGTTCTTGAAGCTCGTGAATTTGACAAATTTGGCCTTAGATGTGGGTTCGACCAAGGCGAGAAGCTTTGAGAGAGGGAAACCGGTCCAGGGGACAACCATGGCCCAAGCTTCGACGCAACGAAAGCGATAGGTCCGTTCTTCTAGGGGCATCTTTTTAAGGATGTCAGAGAAGTCTATGGTCATTGGCTTTTTACAGAGTCCATGGATACGTAGCTTCCAGGGATCGGTCTCGAATTTACCGACCAGCTTCTTGACCTGCTCCTTGTTGGTTGAGAACTCATAGAAGTTGTTGTAGCCCGTGGCGGCCGACTCTTTGGTGAGGGTCACGTCTTTGCCCTTTTCGAGCACCCTATAGGCTTTGTTCTTCTTAGCGGGGTAGTAAGAAGAGCCTTTTTTCTTAGGCGGGATGGTCTTATCATCGGCGAATGAAGACCTGTCTAAACCGGATAAAATAAGCCCTGCAGCGGAGATGGCTCCTGCGCGAAGGAGGTCTCGACGGTTGAGATAGGCGCTTTCTGGGGTGATTGCTGAATCAGGGTGAGACCAAGGTTGAATACGCTTTATGAACATTGGTCACTTATCCTTATATATGTCTGAAGAAGAACTCCTAGCAGATCAAAGAATGGCGTTGCTGTCACTAGACGCTTTGGGTCAAGAGCTCAATGGACGGTCAGATCCCCTTTGGAAAGAGTTCATGACAACGCGATGACAGCCCGCAGAGGGCAGTGCACCATATCGTCAAACCAGCTTGGTGCAATCTTCCTAAATGGTTCAATGATTTGGTATGAGTGGTGGTATGGCTCTGTTGATACCAGCTCTTAGCAACACTTAATACATTAAATTACAAGGCCTTAGGTAAATATCGAAGTTTCTGGATAGTTTTGGCACCCTTCGTGCTTAGAAGAAAGTTGTTCCTGCGGGAACCGAACGAGTTCAGTTGTTTTAGTCCTATATGGGCTTTTTATTAGGGGTCAAGGAGCACGTTATGTCTTTTCAAATGCCCAATACATTTCACGCAGAGAGTTCTGCGAATTTAACCTTCCCCCGCGCAAAGCGCAAAGTGCGCAGCTGCAACATTGAGAATTGCACAACGCGCCATTATGCGAAGGGCTTTTGCAAGAAGCACTACACGCAGGTCTTGCGCCATGGTCGCTTGACTCCTGAGCGTGAGCGCGGTGTGGTCCGTATCTGTAAGGCCGCCGGTTGTAACGAGACTGATACCATCCGTTACTACTGCCGCAAGCACGCCCGTCAAATTCGCGTCCATGGACGCCTCACACCTGAGCGTGAGCACAACATGAATAACGATGGCTGCACCGTTGAGAGTTGCTCCGAGCCACACCGCGCCAAGGGCTACTGTGCCCGCCACTACAATCAGCAGAGATGGCGCAAGATTAAGGCTCAGCGTGCGGCGCAAAAAGTCACATTGGGTCACCGCCCAAGCTTCTCGACCCAGGTCGCCTGACTTTTAGAAGTCATTCAAAATACCCAACCCTTTGATGTCTAAAGCCGTGAGTCCCCCTCACGGCTTTCCCCTTTTGTGGGGGTGTTGCGTCCGTTGGCGGCGTCTTCCCTTGCTCGCGGCCCCTACGGCCAGCTCGCTCAGTCAATCCTTGCCAACGAACACATCACCCCCACAAAAGCAGCTTCTAGTCCCGCGCTGAAGCTCCCGCTCGGCAAAGCCTGCTCGCGCTTCGAGAGCAAGTCTTTTTGGAAGTCTTACAGCGACCACCAAATTACCTGGATTGATTCGCAAAGTTCTTTCTTCCCACTCGCCTAAAGCCCTTAAAACATGCGATAGACGGGCGTTTTCCCCAACAGGGAGAGGCCCGTGAAAACGTTGACTCACTTCTTTCCGTGTGCTAGTTTTTGTAGCCCGCGAAGGTGGAAACCTTCTTGCTCTAGCAGATGACCATGGAAAAATAAGTGATTGGACAATACTCCGAGCTTTTCTATCTACTCAAAGGCTTGAAGATGGGGGGCACTGTTCTTCATATCGGAGCCCACCCTGATGACGAGGAGATTGGTCTCCTGTCTTATCTCAATCACAAATATGGGGTTAGAGTGGTCTACTGGTCGGCCACCCGGGGTGAGGGAGGTCAGAATAAGATCGGTCCGTATACCGGGGATGCTCTGGGCCTATACCGTAGCTGGGAGAGTGATGCCGTTCGCGAGAAAGACGGCGCGGAGTGCCTCTTTGGGCCCTTCGTCGATTTCGGCTATTCAAAGGATGCGGAAGAGGGTTTCAATAAGTGGGGCCGGGAGAACCTCCTCCGTGAGATTGTTCGCGCCATTCGGATCTGCCAACCAGATATTATCGTCAATCGCTGGACCGGAACCCACGTCGATGGTCACGGCCATCATGAAACAATTGGGCAAATCACCGAGGCTGCCTTCGATGCGGCTTCAGACCCAGAGCAATTCCCTGAGCTTAAAGCCCAGGGGCTTAGCAGCTGGCGCCCTTTAAAGCTCTACCTCTCTGAGATGAGAATCGGCCATCTCACCCCCGGCTCCGCCGCTCTCTTTGGCGCCCGTTGCGTCGACCTCGAACGCCCTGGAGTGCTACGCATCAACAGCGGTGAGTACGACCCCGTCTCAGGCGAAACCTACCAAGAACGCGCCTGGATGGCCTACAACAGGCACCAATCTCAGGCCATGGGTTGGCTCCCAAAACCTGGTGACTTTTACTACTACTTCAGCCTCGTGAAGAGCAACGTTCCGGTTCCCGAACAAGAACTGTCTTTTTTCGACGGATTCGACCCAACACTCACAGGTCTCCTGGCTCTCTGCTCGGAGCAAAACAACTTAAAAGAGGACCTCTCCAAGACTCTCGAAGAAGCGAAAAAACAGTTACAAATAGCCCTCGACGAATTCCGCAGCGCCGAGCCCAAGGCGAGCATGACTTCCTTGCTTAACGCCGATAAGCAACTGAAGCTCGCATGCGAACAGATTCGTGAGAGCAAAGAACTCAGCAAGGATACCCGCCAAGGCCTGCTCTATTATCTTAACTACAAGATTGGTCGCCTGGAGATCGTGGCCGCTCACTGCCTCGGGCTTCAACTTGAAGCGATTGGGCCTCACCCACGAACAACGCCCGGGGCGAATATCGAAGTGACGACCCGGCTTTGGAATCATCAGAAGGTTCCCGTTGAAGCCGTCCGATACAGCCTCGAACTGCCAGCGGGTTGGGCTCAACAGTCTTTAGATCCTGCTGGAGAGGCCACAAAGAAACTCGCCCCTCTCGGCGAACGATTCGAAATTCAAGTGGCCAAAGACGCCGAGCTAAGCTGTCCCTATTGGCTCGCGAAGCCGCGTGTTCGCCCCTATGAGTTTACTTGGCCCGCCGGAGAACCAAGTGGTCGATCGGTCGAAGCAGCCCCGATCACGGCGCTTTGTCATGTCACCATCGACGGCCACGAGCTCACCATCCGTCAGGCGCTGACCTGCCGCGAAGCCTTCCCTGGAGGCTTCCGCGAGCTCCCTGTTCAAGTGGTCTCTCCTATCTCTCTCAGCCCTGAATCAAAAATGGAGTTGCTCACCGGCTCCGAGAACGACCAGTCCTTTACTCTGAAGCTCCGCGTAGAAAACAGCCGATACAAGCCTACCCGGGGTGAAGTCTCTATTACGACTCCGGCCAGCTGGGAAGCCTCCCCGGAAAGAGACTCCGTCACTTTCATCGAGCATGGGGAGAGCAAGAGCCTCCACTTCCACATAAAGATTCCTGGGGGCAGCCCCGCAGGGGATTACCCCATTCAAGTCAACCTCTTCTGTGAAGGGCGAGTCTACTCTGTTTTCTCAGATGCCGTGAGGATGTCCGCTCCGGGGCTCAAGTCGGCCTCGACTCGGGACTGCGTCAAAGAAGCCTTCATTCTCTCCCCATCCGAAATACGCGTCTCCATCCTCGACATTAAATTCGTTCCAAACCTTAAGTATGCTTATCTTGAAGGAGCCGCACAGCAGGTTACAGAGTCACTTGAACCCTTTGGGATTTCCCTGAAGAAACTCACTGATAGAGAGATCGCGACCGCGGATCTCAGTGAGTTTGACGCTGTCATTGTTGGTCATAACGGCTATCTGATGCGAGAAGCGATCCGCAAGCACGCCCAGCGCCTCCTAGACTACGCCTCCAATGGTGGAACCCTGATCGTTGAGTTTCAGGGCTATGGCTATCAAGGGCAGTCCTTCACCCCCTACCCTTTCAAGTTCACGGTTCCTCGCGACCGCGTCGTCTACGAAGATGCCCCGGTGAAGATTCTCGACCCCGAGCACTTTCTCTTCAATCACCCCAATAAGATCGGCCCAGCAGATTTCGATGACTGGGTTATCGAGCGAGGTCTCTACTTCTTTGGTGAATGGGATTCTCGCTACCTCCCGCTGATGTCCTGCGCCGATCCCAAGGAAGACCAAAAAGAAGGTGGCTTCCTAGTCGCTCACTACGGACGGGGCACCTTCGTCTACAACGCGTATTCCTTCTTCAGGCAACTCCCAGCCGGCAACGCCGGAGCCCTCCGTCTCTTCGCAAACCTCCTCGCCCTCCCAGAGGCTCGCGTTCAAGAGCGTATGAACATCCTCCGACAGGTCGATATCTTTGAGCCACTATCCGAAGAAGAACTCCAGGCCATCGCCCGGCTCGTCTCGGAGCTTTGGATTAACCCTGGCGACATCGTCTGCCGCAAAGGCGAGCAGGGAGACTCCCTCTTCATCGTTTACTCTGGAGCCCTGGAGATCGTCGACGAGGACGACAACATCATTTACTGCGCCGAGGCTGGGGACTATGTTGGCGAGCTAGCCGTACTCTGTGATATCCCCCGCACCGCCATGATGCGAGCCCAACGGCAAAGCCAACTCCTCGAATTGAAACGAGGCCCGGTCGTTGAGCTGCTCGATCAACATCCTCAAATGGCCCGCCGGTTTATCGATGTCCTCGTTCGCCGCTTGTATGTTTCTAACGAGAGCAAGTGATGCTAAGAATCGGAATGCTATGCCATTCCAGCCTTGGCGGAAGCTCCCGAGTGGCCATCGAGTTAGCCAGGAGTCTCGCTCAAAAAGGGCTGGAGACTCAAGTCTTCTCCAACACTCCGCTGGTGCTCCCTCTCTCAGAGCATCCGAAATTGTCCTCGGTGAGCCTTCACTCGCAGAAGGCTGAAGACCAAGACCCCGGCGCCCTCCAAGCTCATTGGTCCGAGGACCAGCGTGACCGCTTTAGCCAAATGATTTGTCAGCGGCTTCGCAAGAATCCGGTGGACGTATTGCACTTTCACTATGCCCTCCCCTTCGTCCATATCGCCAAGCGAGTTCGGGCGATCATGGGTCGAGCGGCGCCTGCCATCGTGGGAACCCTCCATGGTACCGACGTCACCCAATTCTCTGGCAAGCCCTCCAGCGCAGCGACACTGGTAAAATGCTTGAATGAGACTGTTGATGTCCTCACCACCGTCTCCGTAGCTCACGGTCGCCTCGCTCAAGAGCTCTTCCCCGGGTTACACCAGCCGGTCACCATCCCCAATTTCATCGATGCTCAGCGCTTCCGCCCCCAACCGCGCTCCCCCTCCGGGCCAAAGATCCTCGTTCACGCCTCCAACTACCGGGCCGTCAAGGGCCCCCTCGAAATGGCCCGGATCTTCCTTGGAGTTCGATCGAAGCTTGATGTGAAGCTGCAGCTCCTCGGCACCGGACGCGAGCTGCAAGCGACC
>JARGOJ010000294.1 GCA_029210225.1 Planctomycetota bacterium | reverse complement strand
GAGGTGTTGAGTGAGCCATCTTTTTGACCATCCATTAATTAGCGAACGCTATTTCTTCCCTCGCCCTGGCCAAGTTATGGACGAGACCCGGGTGGAATTGAAAGATTGTTACCTCAGCAATCATCACAGCGAGCGCGACCCCGACGCCCCAACCATTCTCTATTTTCATGGGAACGGCGAAATTGTCGCGGATTACGTCCCAGATCTCCGGGACGTGTTCCATGACATGGGGGCGAACGCTTACTTTGCAGAGTATCGTGGCTACGGCAGTTCCACCGGGCGGCCTATGATGGCGACCATGCTCGATGATGTGTCAGACATTATTGAGCAATCAAAGATCGCTCCAAAGAAGCTGATTGTCTTCGGTCGCTCTGTAGGGTCAATTTATGCGATTGAAGCAGCCAAGCGCTATCCCAATATCGCTGGGCTCATCATTGAGAGCGGCATCTCCGACCCCGTGCAAAGAATTGAATTAAGAGTGACCCCCGAAGAGATCGGGACGAGCGCCGAAGAATTGCATAGTGAGGCGAAAAAACTATTCAATCATCAAGAGAAGCTTGGAGCGTACACGGGCCCGTTATTGATTCTTCACGCTCGCAATGACCACCTCGTCACCCTCGACCACGCCGAAGACAATCATCGATGGGCCGCTAGCCCTCAAAAAGAGCTGGTCATCTTTGAAAAGGGCGATCACAACACCATTCTATTTATGAATCAATTGGAATACCTGAAGAAGGTCGCCGAGTTCGTCGCGAAGACCCAATCGACTTAGATAAAAGGTCGCTCTGGATTCAATAGAATGCCGTGGCCTTTCAATTGATCAAGAATATTGCCGTAAGCCTCGGCATTGCGCCCGACGATCTCTGGTGGCACCACACCCACCTCTTTCACTCCTCCCGCCGCAACCAATCGTGCGAAGGCCGCGCAGGTCAACGCAGTGGTTCGAGACATCGCTGAGAGGCCGTCCTTGGCCTGGGCCGTCATCACCACTTCTTCCCCATCCACTCGGATAAACAAGACGACAAAGTCCTCTCCTTCCGAGCATTGGGCGCTGATTTCTTCGATGAAGCTGCCCTTTTCGAGAAGCGGCTTGATGGCGTCGACGTGGCCGGGCCAGCGAAGGGTCTTTTCGTTGAGGGTCTTTGGGCCTTTGATATCTAGGAGACTGCGGAGCCCGTCGGTGTAGAAGGCCTCCATTGTGCCGACGCCTTCAATATCAAGCTGTTCCATTCCACTAAAGACAGGCACAGAGACCGTCTCGCCATTTTGCCGAATCCGTGCGGGGCGGACGTATTCTTCGAGGAGATCCGGGACCGACCAAGAGATGACGTAGCCGAAAGGGCGAGTCTTATCGGCCGCGACTCCTCCCACATAAATATCGATTCTCTCGACTTCAGGATTTTGGGCCATAGCCCGGCCAATGACCAGATTTGAGATGCCTGGGGCCAAGCCACAGTCCGGCATGATCGCGACTCCGGCGGCCTTGGCTTTGTCGTGGAGGTCGGCGGCGTCTTCTTCGTAGAAGGCAATGTCGACATAGCTTCTTTGGGCAGCAATAGCGGCTTGAGCAGCCTCGTAGCCAAGGGCTGCGGGGAGCGCCCCAACAATGAGATCGTAGCTCGCCATGTGAAAGCAAAGCTCATCGAAGTGAGACAAGTCTGCCACCAAGGTCTTCACCCCGGAGATCCCGGTCAATGGACGACTATCAGCAACCGTGACGTCATGATCCTTCCCCAGGTCCTCGGCGATCACCCGGCCCTGACGACCTCCTCCTAAGACTAAAATCCGCTTCGCCACTTTGCACCTCTCCTAAGCCAGACTTCGACAAGTATCCCATGAACAATGTCTGCAGAGAGTACTCATCCCTTCCTTGGAATCAAGCCCTGAGCCTCTCTTTTTGCCGAAAAGAGCCTTTTCCTCAAAGCTTCGAGATCAAAGAGGTTTTTTGCTATCCAATCACCGTCAAACAAGATAAAAACTCCTGAGTCACACACGAAAATCATGACACTTTCTCCAAGGTTGAGAGTAAATGTCATGCGAAAGGCCCCAAATGGCAAAAAACATCGTCATCCTCGACGTCAGCCATGATCCTCAGCTCGAAGAGCTTGGTCTCACTTTTCAAGCGGCCGCTGGAGCCGGGTGCCAATTGAAATATGTTCACGAAGCCTCCGACCTCTTGGCGGCGCTGCGTTCCGAGACCTGGCATTGTGACCTAATCGTCGTCGATCACCAACTCGGTGACGGGCACTCCACGGGCCTTGAGATCCTCGAAGAGATCCGCAGCGTCAATCGAGAGATACCCGTCCTGGTGGTGGCCGAAGAAGGAAACGTCGCGTTAGCCTCCGAGGCCATCCACAGCGGGGCGACGGACTTCCTTGTGCGAGGCAAAGAGCTAAGCCAGCGGGTCTCCACCTCCATGCGCAAGATCCGCCGCTTCTTCAAGCTCATCGAGCACAATCGCCTGCTGTCCCGTCAGAACCAACTTCTTCAAGACGCCGATCGCTCTCGCTACGAAATCTTCGGTGTCTCCCCGGCCATCCGAGAAATCCTTGACCGTATTGAGCGCGTTGCCCGTATTCCGCGCCCCGTTTTGATTACTGGGGAGCGTGGAACGGGCAAAGAGCTCGTCGCTCGGGCCATTCATGAAGCCGCCAACAACGGACGTAAGCCGAGCCCGCTGGTCACCGTCAACTGCGCCGCCTTCCCCGACAACCTTCTAGAGAACGAGCTCTTCGGCCACGAGAAAGGCGCATACACAGGAGCCGACCGCATCTCCCGGGGGAAATTTGAGCAGGCCGACGGCGGCACCCTCTTCCTCGATGAGATTGGGAACATGTCCCTGCCCTTCCAACAGAAGATACTCCGAGTCGTGGAATACGCCCGTTTTACTCGCGTGGGGGGCAACACCGAGGTGAAGGCCAACACCCGCATCATCGCGGCGACCAACGCAAATCTGCAAGAGCGAATGGATAAGGGTCTTTTTCTGAGAGACCTTTACGATCGCCTTAACTTCGAAAACATTCACATCCCTGGCCTCAGAGAGCGCAAGGCCGACGTGGCCGCGCTCGCCGAGCACTTCATGCATAGATTTATGCAGGAGATCCCCGACTTCAAAGGCAAGCGACTCTCCCAAGAGGCGATCAAGGCGCTTCAGAATTACAGCTTTCCAGGAAATGTTCGCGAGTTAAAGAACATCATGGAGCGCGCCGTTTACCGCGATACAACCAACGAGATCACCCTCGTGGATCTTGGCTTGGCCTCTAACACAGAGCAGCCGCTCGCGATTGGAAACTTCAAAGAACAAGTCTCAAGCCTCGAACGAAAATTGATACTTGGGAGCCTGGAAAAAGCTGGCGGCAATAAAGCTGAAGCTGCGCGAATTCTTGGCCTCAATTATCATCAGTTCCGCTACTATGAAAAAAAATACCGCGCCTCCCTACCTAAGTTTCACGGTTAATCACTCAGGCGCGGCGCCAAGGAAAGACTCTTATGAAAGTTATTGTTGATCTCTGCATTGTCCCCCTAGGCATTGGAGTCTCTGTGTCGAAGCATATCGCAGCCTGTCAGAGGGTTCTACAAGACGCTGGACTAAAAACCCATCTTCACGCCTATGGCACGAACATAGAAGGCCCTTGGGATGACGTCTTTGCGGCCATTAAGAAATGCCACGAGGTCGTTCACGAACTAAACTGCCCAAGAATCTCAACAACTATCAAGCTGGGAACCCGCACCGATCGCAGCCAAACAATAGAAGACAAAGTGCAGAGCGTCCGAGACAAGCTCGAATCATAAAGCGCGATCATTTCTCGGCGAGGAGAATTCTCTTCAAGAAGCTATCTTTCAGGGAGTATTGCTCATCCCTCAATGAGACCTGACATTTCTTCTCCAGCCCAATACTTGAGAGCATCTCAAGGCCTTTGCCAGTCGAGCTTTGGACCCGAACTTCAATCAGCTCAAAGCTTGAATGTATCGAACTCAAGGCCCAGCGACCGTGATTCTTAATGCGTCCACCCTTCATCCGAAGATAAGACCGCTCTCCCAATTGAATCGAGCTTTTGCGAACCCCGGGCCAGACATTTCCCTCTTCAATTGTGCAATTGTTCAATTCGAGAAAACAGGCGCTCGCAGCGATCGCGCCGGCGCTGCTACCTTGAAGAGTGCTGTTATTCAATTCAACCCGAGATCTTAAAACAGGCCTCACCTGATCGTCAGCCCATCCTTCGACTTCAATGTGCGCCCCTCCCTTCGACTCCAGCCGGCAATCATCGATGCGAAGCCGCCCCCGCGGCGAGACTTTTATGCAAGGGCTCTCAAGGGAGGTCCCTGCGCCATTTCGAAGGGTTAGCTTCTTCAATGTCAGGTGATATCTCTTAAGCTCTATCGGGCGCTTGACGATAAGAATCACCTCCCCAGGGCCTCCCTTGCCCTCAATCCAGAGGTCGACCCGAGGCATTTCAGCAGGCCATTGATAAAGCCCAGGTTCTAAAACAAGGTGAATAGTCGGAGTGTAGCCCTCCGTCAAAAACACAGCATTCATATCAGCGAAGACCTCACCAAGCTCTTGAAAATCAGGAGATCCTCGGACAGATCTCGACTTCCAAAAAGATTGACGAACACCAGCCTCTTCAAATCTTTGGAGAGCGCGAGAACTGGCGTCAAGCCTCATTGTCAACTTCACGTAATCTGGGCAGCCGATAAAGTGACTGCGCACAGCCTGACTCCCACTAAAAGTTATCTTCCCTGAGAATTGACACTCTTCGAAGAGGGCTGCCGACTTCCGGCTTAAAACAATTCGACCGCTTTCTTCAGCGGCCATCTCAGTTCGCCCAGCGAGCAAAGTTGAAGCTGAGTCAATCCTAGCAATGTCCGTGTTGCTTGTGCTGAGTTTGCAATCGACAAGTTCAAAGTAGCTTTGCCCCGATGCAAAGAGCGCGGGCCCGGTGCAACGAGTCACTTTACTGTCGAACAATTGAACTCTGGATCGTCGTTGGCACATCACACCAAAGCTTCGTCCTAGGGGAGCGCTGGCACCACGTAATTCGCAACGACGCAAGATCGCCTGGCTCTCATTGTCAACTCTAAGCGCCACCGCATGAAAGTTGTCGATTTGGCAATCCGTCAATTCTACAAAGCTCTTCTTGACCCAGAGACCATCGCGCTGAAAATTTGAGAATCGGCACTTTTCAATTTGCGCCTCCGACTCGAAGATGGACAGCAGAGGCTGTTTGCATTGAACAGTGACGCCTTTCAATTTTAAGTGATGGCCATAAGACGCCTCAATGACGCTCTTTCGCGTAGGCCCCTCACCATCCTCTGCCAATTGTCCGATATCTATCGACCCTGAAGAAATCTCGCAATGTCCGCCCACAGTGCTCAGTAATTGCCCAGTCTTTGACCGAACTAGAACGGTACAGTTCTTCAAGGTTATTTGTGAAGGAGTCTGTTTTTTGGTTAGTGGTTGATACAAACGAATGGGTGGAAGAATGCCCTGGTCTTGGATGTCGAATTTTGTATTCACAAAAGTCAATCGGCCTCGTGTGACGTAGATCAAATAGGCCTTTAGAGATTGACCTCTAAATCTTATCTGCCCTCCCTCCCATCTTAAATGACCTTTTTTAACAGCGATTCCTGTTCTTTTCTCATTCAATTCCAGGATCGCGTCTTTGGCAGCGACAATATCAATCGCTTTATTGATTACTGGAATGACATCTTTATATGTCCCCGACCGGAGGAAGAGTGTGCCCGTGGTCATTTGGGCCAAAGCTTGATCCAAGCTTATGCTCTCAGGGTCTTTTGGATCAATTAACACATAGGGAGCCTGACCCTCAGCGCGATTGCCACAACGATCAATCGCCTCCAATCGAATGGACGAATAGGCGCGGTTTGGTTCGAGTTCATAGCTAAAGTCTCGACCATTTAATTGAGCGAGCTGCCCATTGACCTTAACCCATCGACAGGGTTCACTCAGCGTGCCCTTGACGACAAATTTATCGATATCTGGTCTCTCCCGAGTCATAAAGAAGCGCGGGGCGAGCTTGTCTTGAGTCAGTGTTATCTCGCGGCGAAATGCGTGTTTACTCTTGTCGTAAACGGTCAAGGTGAGTGGAGAATCTTCGACAGACAAAAAGACATTCACCGCTCCGTCTTCAAAGGCCTCTTTTGGGTTTTTGCCCAATCGATACGAATAAGGGCCGTTGCCTCCAACAATACTGATTTTCACAGGAACCCGCGTGCGCCGACTGCGAAAAATAGCGCCCCCTGGCTCGCCAAAGTCATCGGAGTTCGTCGCCTGAAATGTGAGTGTGGGGGGCTCTACGACAGGGTGATTTTGAATTGGCTCATCACTTCTAAAGGAAAACCAAGTGAAGAGAGCGATCACAACTGTAGTGAGGACCAAGCCCATCAAAATGACCTTGCCAATGCTGACTTTCTTCTTTCGAAACCCACTATTCAGTTCGCTGCTGTAGGTCGCGTCGAGGGTGCGTAACTCACTCGCAAGCTTCGCCATGCTCGGGCGCTCGTCGGGGTTCCGTGCGAGACAGCTCATGCAAAGATCGGACAGGGCTCCCGGGATGGTCGGGTTGACCTCTGCGGCGACCTTCGGATCGCGGGTCGTCAACGACTTAAAGACATTTAGAGAATTCGCGCCGTCATAGGGTGGCACTCCGGTCAGGGCATAGTAAAAGGTCGCGCCGAGCCCCCAAACGTCGAGGCTCGCGTTGCCACGGGTCGAGCCCAGGGCCTCGGGAGCCATAAACTGAGGCGTCCCGAGCACCTCTCCGCTTTGGGTCAGTCCCTTTGAGTCGGAGTCAATGCGCTTTTTTAGTTCTTCGTCCTGAATGAAGGCGAGGCCAAAGTCGATCAGGACGGGGCGCCCGGTCTTCTCTTCGATCAAGATATTGTGGGGTTTAATGTCTCTGTGGACGACCTTGCGACTGTGGCAAAAGGTGAGAGCGTCCGCGATGTGAGTGAGTATTCGGAGAACCTCGCGGAAGTCGAGAAGACGCCCAAGCTCTTTCTTTTGTTTGTCTATGCTCCGTTTTAAATCGTGCCCCCGGATCCGCTCCATAATGATGTATGGGCACGCGTCGACCTGGTTGAATCCAAGCACCTTGACAATGTGGGAGTGGCTGAGCTGGGCGAGGACCCGAGCTTCTCGTTGGAAGCGCAGGAAGTCTCCGTTTCGATGGAGCAGGAGCTTGACCACGACCTCTTGCTGGGAGTCGAGCTTCTGAGCGAGGTACACACGGCCCATCCCTCCCTGTGCAAGCTCTTGACCGAGGCTATAACCAGGGATCACCGGGAGCGTGGAATCACTCTCACTATTAAGAGAGCGTCGCACTCGATCGGCTTGATCTCTGGTCAGCAAACCCCGTCCATGAAGTAGTTCACAAAGATCAATATGGCTCCCATCTTGTTGGAGATGAGACCAGGCTTTTGACACCACGGCCTCAGGGAGAAATCCATATTTTAAGATCCGTTCACCTTGTTTTTGATTTCCATCCATCTGGAGAAAGCTTCTCATCCAAAGCTGAGTTTTCGGGGGGCTGGCTCGTTCACCATAACCATTTCAAAGGAGTGGAACAAACAAAAGCATCTAGCTCAGTGCATCAAGTCTCCCCATCATCAGGAAAGATCAGTAACCTATAGAAGATTTGCGACGAGCAGAACAGATTTTTCGGAGTCACCTCTTTTAGGTCAATCATGAATAGAAACGAGGCTCAAGCTCACTGCATTCTGGCATGGAACCTTCTCACACAAGCAACGGTCAACGTTGGTATGAGAGAGGTGTTGCGACGCCCAGAGCATGACCTTTGTAGCCTTCTTGTTTATTACAAACGCCTCACTCCGTCCCAGGCCGATCAGGTCAAGCGGGCTGTTGATCGGGCGATCAAGAATCGTCAGATCACACTTGAGCCGGTCTCAGAATCCAGCGAGAGAGAGACGCGCCCGCTGAATTCGGCTCAGCTTCTAGAGAAGATTGAAAAGACCAACGACCTCATCAATACCCTGCGGATGTCCGCCCCCAGGGAGTCTCTCAACCCTCCGGCGGTCCGCAACCCGGGGCTCTCCGAACCCGAAGACCTCGCCTCAGCCAATGATCTTCAAGACGGCCTGTCCACCCTGCGGGTCAGCCGGAAAAAGTCGGACGGGGCGGCGAAGGGAATGAGTCAATCGGGAGACGATAGCGGAGAGCTGCTGGTCGACACCACTAAGGAATCCCAACGGTCTGTGGTCAACGAATCTGGCACCTACATGGGCATGAAGTTCACTCGTTTTGACATCCTCGGCGAGATCGCCTCCGGGGCTATGGGCGTCATCCTCCGAGCTTGGCATATCCCCAGCAAGAAGGTCTGCGCCCTCAAGGTCCTCTTCGACGATGAGCTCGACAAGACGGTTTTTGCTCGCTTCCGAAGAGAAGCCAAAGTGCTCGCTCGCCTTGAGCACCCGAACATCGTCAAAATCATTGAGCACGGCTATGAGAACGACGACCCGTTTCTCGCCATGGAATTCATCGTTGGGAAGAACCTCAAAGACCAAGTCAAAAAAGAACTGAAAGCCCGGGGGGCTCCTCCCGAGCCGAGTTGGGCGATCAACCTCTTAATCCCCATCGCCAAAGCCGTTCAATACTGTCATGAGCGGGGCGCAATTCACCGGGACATTAAGCCCACCAACATCCTCGTCGAGTCTTCGGGGCGCCCGGTCCTGGTGGACTTTGGCCTGGTTAAGAAGACAACCATCCTCAACACGAGCGTGAACGCCTCTCTCTCCAACCAGGGTGAGATCTTAGGGACCCCGGCCTATATGGCTCCAGAGCAATTAGACGCCAAGGGGAGCCATGGCGAGATTCAGGAGAAGGTCGATGTTTGGGGCTTCGCTGCGACGCTCTTCTTCTGCTTGACGGGGCAAACTCCGTATCAGGAAGAGAGCGCTATGGCCACTTATCTGGCGCTGCTCACCAAGGACCCACGGCGGGCGAAGACGGTGAATCCCAATATACCCAGCTGGTTGGATCAACTCTGCCATAGCTGCCTCCAGCGGGAGATCTCCAAGCGGCCCACCATGGCAACGATCATTTCTCGGCTTGAGAATCGTTTG
>JARGOJ010000293.1:8767-9131 GCA_029210225.1 Planctomycetota bacterium | reverse complement strand
ACTGAGGCCCTCAAGGCCCAAGAATTGGCCTTTCAAGAATGCTCTCGGATTCAGACCCCCATAGTGATTCATCAGGGAGGAGACGATCCTGTTGCAAACCCTGAGGCAAGCGAACGATTCTTTCAATCACTAACGGTCGAAGACAAGAGCTTTAAGAACTGGTCAAAACTAAAACACGAGATATTCAATGAAATTGAGCGAGAGCAAGTATTTGGCGATATTGAGCAGTGGATAAACAAACATTGTTCCGCCTGAATGCGGAGTGATGTATTCATTTGATATTGAATTGAACACTGATCGGGCCGCTTGATGACGACCAATGAAATTCAGTTCCAAATCATCAGTCAACAGCAAATCCTCTCGA
>JARGOJ010000293.1:3116-8667 GCA_029210225.1 Planctomycetota bacterium | reverse complement strand
ATGAATTGGAGCAGGCGGTTCAACGCGGAATGCCTGAGGCGAAGATTATTGAGAAATTGGATGCAGCCTTGGTCCTCGGTAACTTTGATTCCTCAATTTTGCTCAGTGCTGCGAAAATTTGTCGCAAAGCTGGATTGAAAGAAAGAGCCAAAGAGCTGCTCTTTAAGGCTAGCCGTCAGCAAAAAGCGGGCTACGAAGCACTATTCATGTTGCATGAAATTGAATTGTCAGAGATTACTTCTTCCAGATTGCGGATGACTTCTGCGGCGAAGGACATTGTATTGCGAGCCAAGAAGGCTGGTGACACCAATGAATTCACGATTGCAGTAGATGCTGGGCGTCTCTATGCCAAAGGTGATGTTGAAGAGGCTTATCAATTGATACAGCAGTTGGAGAAATACTCGGAGACTTTTGCCTTTGGGTTTTATGTTCGGGGAAAGATCGAGCAACGATTGTTTAAAGAAAAAGAAGCTCGGGAATCCTATGAGAAGTCATTGAAGAGCGATCCGACCTTCTCCAGTTCATTGAACGCTTTGGCGTCCTTAGAGCGACGTTCAGGCAATACGGAAAAGGCGTTCAAATACTATGCTGAGGCGATACGTACAAATCCTGCAGATTGGCGTGCGTACGCAAATCGTAGTCAATTGCGCTGCGAACTTCGAGATTTTAAGGGGGCAATGGGAGACGTCAATATTGCTGTAAGGCTGAACAATAAAAGCGCGTTGAGCTATTTCAGTCGAGCGGCCATTCACACCGCGCAAGAGGATTTCGAGGCTGCGCTGAAAGATATGAAATTAGCGCAACAGGTCGAACCTGAGAACCCCCAAGTGTTATGTAACCTTGCATTGGCCAAGCTTCAGGGGGGAGATAAGGCCGGGGCCGAAAGTGATATTGAAAAAGTTGAAGCCTTGACCGTCGCTGATGATGTTGAGGTCTATCAATTAAGGGCAAGATTGTACGCAGGTTTAGAAAAATATGGTGAAGCCCTTGCCGATGTCAATCGCGCCATCAAAATAGAGAGAGTTGATCCAAAACTGTTTCAGTTGAGCTCAATGGTGAAGAGGCTCAAGGGAGACTTGCCTGGAGCGCTCGAAGATATCAATCGGTCGATCGAGCTGAATCCGAGAAACGCTGTCTCTCACAACGTTCGGGGCGTGATAAAAATGAAGCTCAAAATCGCTGGATCTGGACTGAGTGATTTTGAATTGGCTGTGAAGTTAAAACCTAGCTATGTCAATGCATTAACGAATCTTGGCGATACATACAAGATCTTGAAGCGCTACCGTGAAGCCGTTCAAGCCTATAGCCGATGTTTAGACTTTGAGCCAAACAAAGTTTCTGTGCTGAGAAAAAGCGCGTCTTGTCGACAGAAATTGAAGGATCCCCGCGGTGCCCTCAAAGACCTGAATCAACTAGCGAAAATCGCTCCGGAATCCAAAGGGCTCTACAATAACCGGGGGATTGCACGGGCTATGTTGAAGGACTACAAAGGAGCCTTGGCCGATTTCTTTGAAGCCATAAAAAGAGAACCCAAGAACCCACAGAATTGGATCAATCGTTCGAACGTCTATAAGCGTTTGAAACAGTATCCGAAGGCTATAGGCGATCTGAATAAAGCCATTCAGTTAAATTCTGCAGATCCGACGGCCTATTTTTTGCGCTCGGGGGCTTACAATTCAATGTCGCAATATGAGGCCGCGGTCAAAGACCTAAACGAAGCGATTCGATTGAAACCAAGCAACAGTCTTTTTTACTTTGATAAGGGTCGAATTCTCGTAAAGATGAAAAAGAACACCGAGGCTGCGAAGGCTCTTCAAATATACCTCCAGTTAAAACCGAACGCGAAGAATGCAGACAACCTGCGCCGCTTCGTTAAGAAATATCAAAAGTGAGAGAGTACGGGGCCTGTAAACTGAGAATGTTAAACTCAGCAAGCAACAATGACCTCTTGAGTTGGACAAACTATTGAGCGGTGTAGCTTCATGACGACCAATGAAATTCAGTTCCAAATCATCAGTCAACAGCAAATCCTCTCGACAGAGCAGTTAACAGCCCTCTATCAGACACTCCCGCAATATCCTGATGCGGACCTTTGCTCCCTCCTACAGAGTTATGGCTACCTCGACCAAGCCGCTGTGAATGCAATTCGCGGACAAGTTCAAAGTTATCAGTCAAGCAGCTCCGGGCGGCTCCCAGCTTCGTCGAGCGGCCACTTTGGCACCGTCGAGCCGAGTCAAGCGGCCTCAGAGCAGTCGATTGTGCGGCAATTGCATGAGGTTCTCAAGGCGAACCCCTGGTTTCAGCCGAGCGCAGAGCTGCTCTGGGAAAAACTCCAAAAGCTCGGTGAGGGGGGAATGGGGACGGTTTACAAAGTCCGAGATCCCCGCCTTCAACGCAACGCCGCCCTAAAGCTTCTTCTCGAAGAAGGCGATGAACTCGCGATAAAACGGTTTCTCCGTGAGGTCAAGATTACTGCGAGGCTTGAACATCCTAATATCCCGCCGGTTTATGAGGTTGGGAAAACGACCAGCGGTCAGCACTACATGGTGATGAAAGTCGTCGAGGGAATCACTCTCAAGGACCGCATTAAACGACTTCACCGCAAGAAGAACGCCGATCAAGCGGCCGTTGATGAAGTGCTCTCAGCATTGGTCAAGGTTGGGGAGGCGGTGAGCTACGCGCACTCTCAAGGGATTGTTCACAGGGATCTGAAGCCCGAGAACATTATGCTCGGTCGATTTGGTGAGGTCCAGGTTATGGATTGGGGAATCGCCAAGGACCTGGAGTCCCTGGACGAATCTGAAGAAGGGGTCGTTGAGAGCTGTGATGTTTCTTCCAATGAGCTTGCCTCTCTTGGAGTGACGGTGACCGGAAGCATGGTTGGAACTCCGGGATATATGGCCCCGGAGCAAATCGAGGGGGAGGCCTCCCCAGAGGGTGACGTCTATGCCTTAGGGGTCATTCTGACCGAGATTCTGACTGGGGAGAAAGCGATCGCTGGGTCCACAAACGTCGAGCGCATCGCCGCCACGGTGACCGGAAACGCCAAGACTCCTCGCAGCTATGATCGAAAGATCGCGAAGGATATTGATGCCTTGGCCGTGGCGGCTTGTCAATTGAACCCGAAGCAACGGTTGGCGAGCGCAGAGCTGTTCGTGGAAAACCTCCGCGCCTATCTGGGTCATGAAGCACTTCCGCTTTATCGATACTCACTGTTGCAGCGCAGTCTAAGGACCATTTCCAGGAGTCCGGGTTTCTTTGTATCAATGGCGATGTTGTTGGTCTTATTGACTTCTACGACGACGCTTTATCAAGCGTTTCGGACCTCTGAGCGTCAACGAGAAGCGGCAGAAGACTCAGCGAAGGAAGCGGAAGGGCGTGAGGACGCGCTCAAAGAAGCGGTTCGGTCACTCTATGAATTGGAGCAGGCGGTTCAACGCGGAATGCCTGAGGCGAAGATTATTGAGAAGTTGGACGCCGCCCTTCGACTCGGGGAGTTCGATGAGTCACTGCTCATTAGCGCGGCGAAAATATGTCGCAAAGCGGGTTTGAACGATCGAGCGAAAGAGCTGTTAGTCAAAGCGATTCAGGAAAATAAGGATAATGAGCCTTATGAAGCACTTTTTATTCTTCACAAAATTGAACTTTCAGAGAGCAGTTCTGCGACCGTTCGAATGACCTCAGCGGCAAAAGAAATCGCACGGATCGCAAAAGAAGCGGGCGTTACCAATGAGTTTACTGTCACCCTAGACGCTGCAAAACTCTATATGAAAGGGGACTTGGAAGCCGCCGAGAAGATTATGGGTGACTTAGAGAAATACTCAACGAGTTTCTCCTTTGGCTACTATGTTCGGGGGCTTATAGAACAAAAATTGTTTAAAGACGAAGCCGCCCGAGAGTCCTATAACAATTCGCTCAAGCATGAACCAGGCTTCACGAGCGCCCTTCTCGGACTCGCTGAATTGGAACGGAAGGTCGGCCGCACCGATGAGGCGGCTCAGCTCTATGCTCTAGCTATCGAAGAAAATCCAAAAGACTGGCGGGCCTATAGCAATCGCAGCCAATTACGTCGCCTCCGCCTGGATTATGTTGGTGCGATGGAAGATATCAATATCGCTGTTCGGCTCAATAACAAAAATGTAGGTTCATTGCTCAATCGTGCGGCAATTAAAAATGCAATAAACGACTTGGAGGGCGCGCTGACAGATATGGAATTGGCGGCCCGGAAAAGCCCAGATAATCCCATTGTTTTAGGCACTCTGGGTTTGATTTACATACAAACGGGAAAGGTGAGCGAAGCGAGAAAAATCCTTGATCGTGTTCAAATCCCAACAAAGGATATTATTGCGTACAGGATTCGTTCTCAATTGAAGGCTGGATTAAAGGACTATACCGGTTCCCTCTCCGACCTTGATTTCGCCATAGGACTGGATAAGAACAATTCGGAGTTGTTTCGAATGCGCGCAATGGTTCGGCGCCTGAAGGGTGAATTGACAAGCGCTATTGAGGATTTCAATCAGAGCATTCAGATAAACCCTAAGAACATAGTCGCTCTCAATACTCGGGGCGTCACGCTGATGGAACTCAAGCAAAATAAAAAAGCGATCTTGGACTTTCAAGCGGTGCTCAAGATTGCGCCAAAACATCCTAAAGCCCTAGAGAATCTGGGCACGACGCTCAAGAGAATGAAGCGTTATCGAGAGGCAATACAAGCGTTTAGCCGCCTATTACAAATTGACGCCAATAATGTGTCTGCGCTACGAATGAGAGCGACCTGTCGGCAGAATTCTAAGGACTACCGCGGCTCCCTGGTCGACCTTGACCGCGTGGAGCGACTCGCGCCTAACGACAAAGATCTTTACAGCAATAGAGGAGTCCTGAAGGTCATGTTGAAGGACTATCAGGGCGCGATAAAAGACATGACCAAGGCCATCGAGAGAAATCCAAAGAACCCTCAATTGTATGTCAATCGATCGACGGCCTTTAAGAGGTTCAAGAAATACCCGGAGGCGATTCAGGATCTGAGTCAGTCTATAAAAATGGCGCCAGGAAAATTGGCTGGGTATCTTCTGAGAGCTGAGCTTTATGAGTTGATGAAGAAATACGAGCTGGCCTTAAAGGACTTCGACAAAGTGATTGAATTCGCTCCCAATAAAAGTGGAGCCTATCTCTCGAAGGGACGGGTTCTCGTCCGATTAAAGAGGAACTCTGAAGCCGCGAAGGTGATTGATCGATTTTTAAAAATGAATCCAACGGCGCCAAACACAGACAAGCTTCGAGCCTTTGTTAAGAAGCATTCGAAGTAGTTCGAGCCAAGGATGCTGCAGAGATTTTTGTTTGCTTATCGATTTCACTGAATGATTGGGCGCATCGAGCCAAATAAGAAAAGCGCCTTGGAGCCAGAAGCCCCAAGCGCTCTTCAAATTCTCAGCCAGCGCCAGTTTAAATGACCGAAGTCACAATTCCGGCGCCAATGGTCTTGCCACCTTCGCGCATGGCGAAGCGCATACCCTTCTCAACACCAACAGGCTTTTGAAGGTCGAAGCGGATC
>JARGOJ010000293.1:1501-3106 GCA_029210225.1 Planctomycetota bacterium | reverse complement strand
TGGCCATGCCGGTCTCACCAAGGTCAACTGTGCCAGTGACATCGGTTGTGCCGAAGAAGAACTGCGGACGGTACCCGGTGGTGAATGGCTTTTGCCGTCCGCCCTCAGCGCTGGTCAAGACAAAGATCTCGGCGCAGCCTTGAGTGTGAGGTTCAATCGCACCAGGAATCGTGATGATCTGTCCTCTCTCAACTTCGTCGCGACGAACGCCACGGAGCAAGAGACCAACGTTCTCACCAGCACGAGCTTCGGGGAGATCTTCATGGAAGGCTTGGATGCCTGTCACGACGACTTCACGAGCTTTGCCGCCGCTTTCACTCAAGCCAACAATCTCAACGAGCTTACCTTTCGGAAGCACGCCGCGATCGACCTTACCCGTGACGACCGTTCCTCGACCTGGAATCGTGAAAACATCTTCGATTGGCATGAGAAATGGAGACTCAAAGTCTCTCTCAGGCACTGGGATGTTCTCATCAAGGGCTTTGACAAGCTCTTTGATGCAATTCAAGTCGGGGTGGTCCATTTCGCCGTTCTCGATAGCCTTGAGCGCATTCAGAGCGGAGCCATACACGAAAACCATATTCTCATACTTCTGGCTTTCGAGCTGCTCGGAGACTTCGAGTTCAACGAGCTCGAGGAGCTCCGGATCGGCGATGTCGACTTTGTTTACAAAGACGACCATGTACTCAACGCCAACCTGTCGCGCCAAAAGTATGTGTTCAATAGTTTGCTTCTGCGGACCCTGAGATCCGTCCACAAGCAGTATGGCTCCGTCCATTTGAGATGCACCGGTGATCATGTTTTTGACATAGTCAGCGTGACCTGGGCAATCGATGTGTGCGTAACGACGGGAGGACGACTCGTACTTCACGTGGGATGTGTTGATTGTGATTCCGCGCTTTTGTTCTTCTGGAGCATTGTCAATGGATCCAAAGGAGCGCGCTTTTCCGCCGTGAAGTCTGACCATTGTTTGAGAGATGGCCGCCGTCAATGTGGTCTTACCGTGGTCGACGTGACCAATGGTACCGACATTGATATGAGTCTTTTCCGTCACCATGTTCCCATTCCTTTACTAAATAGAGGGTTAGGACGAAAGAAACGGCGCTGAAAACTGATTCAGTGCCGTTTCGTAAGGGACGGGGTAGGGACAAGAGGATGTTGATCCAAATTGAAAAAGGGTGACACTAGGTCACCCCGAATATCAAGATTGATGGGCGTTATTGGACGCTCAACGCAGGTCTTTAGCTCTAACTCAAACGCCGCGAACTAAGCGCTCGCCGAGTTTGTCGGAGAGGTTTTCATTGGCGAGGATACGCTGACGCGTTGTTTTGTATTCGTATTCGACTCTGTGGAAGTAGATATTGTTCTTATCGATCTCGACGTAGCAAGCGCGGGTGTCTTTATCCCGGGGTTGGCCCACGGAGCCGACATTGATCACATACTTCTTGCTAGAGTCGGTGTAGCAGAACTTATAGTTCAACTCTTCGATTGTTTTGTAGTCGAGGTCTTCAGAGATGACGCAGGGAGTGTGGGTGTGGCCGACAAAGAGGCACTTCTCAAAAGTCGCGAAGATCTCTTCAAATTTATCATAGGCGCCGTGATAAA
>JARGOJ010000293.1:0-1491 GCA_029210225.1 Planctomycetota bacterium | reverse complement strand
GCGGTGAGCCGTGGACAAAGTAGAGGCCATTCGTTTGCCACTTGAGGCCCATATTTTCGATGTAGTTGAAGCGTTTCTTGACCTCGTCTGGCTCGCCTTCACGGAGCGCCTCCCGAGTCCAATCAATCGCTTCCCGAGCGACAGGATTAAAGCTCTTAGCGCCCTTGAGTATGGCCTCGTCGTGGTTACCCATTAAGCAAATCCGGACGGTGTCCATGATTATATCGAGGGTCTCGATAGGTGAGGGACCATAGCCGATGACGTCGCCAAGGCAGATGATGTCGTCGATGCCTCGGGAGTAAATGTCGTCGAGGACCGCAGACGTGGCTTCGATATTGCTGTGAATATCGCTAATGACGGCGTAGCGCTTGCAAAGTTCGGACATTGAGCGGTCCTTCTGTAGGTTATTCATTCCATGGAGACCCTCTAATTTATCACGAAAGGGCGATTGGCGCGATGATCTGCCTGGAGCGAAAGCCAAATGTAAAAAAGGTGGCCGGGGCCACCTTTGACGGTTTGAGTCTCGTTTGGGGGTCTTCAGACTCCGCGTACGAGGCGCTCTCCGAGTTTGTTTGACAGCTTATCAATGGCAAAGATGCGGTCTTTTGTTGCGTTGAAATCATATTCGACGCGGTGGAAAGAGATCACATTCTTATCGATTTCGACATAGCAGGCGCGGGTGTCGTTGTCCCGGGGTTGGCCAACGGAGCCGACATTCACAATGAACTTCTTATTGGGCTCGGAGTAGCAAAATTTGTAGTCCAAGTTTTCAAGTGTGAAATACTCCAGGTCTTGGGAAATGACGCAAGGAGTGTGGCTGTGGCCGACAAAGAGACACTTCTCGAAGGATGCAAAGATCTCTTCAAACTTGTCATAGTGGCCGTTGTAAATGTCCTCGCGGAGGATGTATTCAATCGTTGGGTGACGGGGTGAGCCGTGGACAAAGTAGAGGCCATTCGTTTGGAATTTGAGGCCCATATTTTCAATGAAGTTAAAGCGTTCTTTAACTTGGTCAGGCTCTCCTTCGCGCAGAGAGTCACGAGTCCAGTCGATCGCTTCACGGGCCCACTGGTTAAAACTGTGGGCTCCTTTGAGCAGCGCTTCGTCGTGGTTGCCCATGAGGCAAACCCGGACGGATTTCATAATGAGATCAAGGGTCTCACGGGGTGATGGTCCATAACCAATCACATCGCCGAGGCAAATGATGTCTTCAATTCCGCGAGACTTAATGTCTTTTAAGACGGCCGTCGTGGCTTCAATGTTGCTGTGAATATCGCTGATGACGGCATAACGTCGACAAAGATCGCCCATTCCTATTGCCTCTTTCCTTGAGAATATCCGACATAGATACCGGCAAGACTATCATGAAATTTTCAGGGACACAATGTAAAGAATGATAGGAATGGGGCTTCTGGGCCAAGTCGCTTAAGCGCCTGTCGCCTTCCTCAATTGAGCGACCGCTTTTTTCACAGATTGACCGAGCTTGTCAAA
>JARGOJ010000292.1 GCA_029210225.1 Planctomycetota bacterium | reverse complement strand
CCTCGCCTGGAATTCCGGGGAGGATCGAAAACAAGTCCAAAGTTATCTAGGTCAAGCCCGCTGCCCGGAGGCGCTTCCAGGACGAGCCGAGGTCACGCTGTATCCAAATGTCTGGCGGAATACCTGGCCCTGGTATCCAGGATCCTTCGGATGCGATTAACTGAATAGTTCTCAGGGTATGATCACTCGTTGAACCGGATCATTGGAGTTCAAATCGAAGAGCACCGGTTGATATAGCGAAGGATTGGCGCCGGTGAGATTGACTGTCAACTCGGCGACGTCACTCCCGAGGTCGACCACGGAGCAGTTAAAAGCTGGATCGTTATTTATCATAGTCGCGATGGCATTGGCCGTGCTCAACGAGTTTTGACCCGCACTTTGATTGACTTGCACTTGCACAGAACCAACCTTGACCAAAGTTCGCGAGGCGATGATTCCATTGTTAATGGCCGTGCCGGTCACCCTCAGTTTGTTCGATCCAATATCGACGCTTATCGACTGAGGATTCGGGAAGTTCCCAGTATCGCGGATATCGCCAACGAAGAGGTAGTTGCCATCTCTAACTTGAGCACCGCGACTATCCGTTTGATCCCAATCAAATGAGAACTCCCGGGTCTGCCCCGCTGGGATGGTATGAGTCACAAGCGCCTGAGTGCAAATGGCCCCAGCGAGGCGATTGAACACAGGGGAAGGTTGAGCGGCAAATCGATCTTCGATTAAGTGATTCACCAGGCCGCAACCATCAGGAGCGACAAACTGAACATCGCCAGCGGTCCCGTTGTTAAAGCTAAGGACCAGAGTGATCGCCTCCCCCTGACTGAAAATGCTGCGCTCTGCCCCGGTCGAATCCCTAGTAATGAGGCGCGTTGTAAGGACTCCGCTATTCGATGATCCTGGGCTGACGGCGCCGCTATTGAAAGTCCGCTGTCCAGAACCGCCTCCAGATCCACAACCCACTAGGGAGAGCGCCAAGACTAAAAGACCTAATTTGTTTCCGCGAAATTGATTCATCACTCGTTCTCTTTCCTTATCGTTCTCAACAAGGACGTAGGAACGAAGAATCATCTTGCGGTGCGCTTGAAAATTTTTCTTCTAAGCCCTCGCACCCTATTGTCTCCCCAGCCAGATGACCCGGGCTAGGAATCTTTAATAGATGGACAGAGGACGTCCTCGATGTTCTGCAGCGCAATCTCGGCGGGGCTATGAATACTGAGAGAGACCACTCCTGTTGCCGGAGTGAAATCGGGGTTAATCTCGATCGTAAAGGCTCCAGCCTCCTTTGCATCGCCAATAAGCCGTGCAGCGGGGTAGACCTCTCCCGAAGTGCCGATAGAGATAAAGACATCGCACTGAGTCGCCTGGGCCGATTGAAAGGCCGCAGCTAACGGCAGCCTCTCCCCAAACCAGACTCCTCCCGGTCTTAGCAAAGCGCCGCAGAAATGACATTTGGGAGGCAGCCTCTTAAAGGACGTGCGAGTATCTCGCCAACGTCGTGGTGAGTCCTCGCAGGGGAGTGAGCAGGCCACATCCCAAACGGAACCATGAAGCCGGAGCACGTTTCGCGTACCCGCACGCTGATGAAGATCGTCAATATTTTGGGTGATCACGGTCATCTGAGAGTAACGCTTGCTCCAGTCAGCGAGGATGCGATGACTCTGATTGGGTTGACACTCCTTGATCACCTTGCGACGCCATTGAGCGAATTCCCAAACTTGAGCAGGATTCTTACGAAAGCCTTGCTTCGTCGCCATCTCCTTTGGGTCTACGTGTTTCCAAAGGCCTCCGGGATCACGATAGGTCGGAATGCCACTCAGCGCTGATAGCCCCGCTCCAGTAAAGACGGTGATCTTCGACGCCCGGCGAATCGTCTCTGCAGCCTTACGGAATTTTCGTTCGTTGTCCATACTATTAGGACTAGCGAAGAGGGTGAGTTATCACAAAGAAAGTGCGAGTCAATCCCAACTTTTCTAGGTCTTGGGTTTAGCCTCAGAGATCTCATCCTCTTTCGATCGCAGTTGTAGCTCTTCAATCGCGCAATAGAGTGTGGGGACAACGAACAAGGTTATCAGCTCTATGGCCATTCCACCAAAAGACGGGATGGCCATAGGAATCATGATGTCCGATCCTCTCCCTGTCGACGTTAGAATTGGCAGTAAGGCGAGTAACGTCGTCGCCGTCGTCATCAGACAGGGGCGGATGCGCCGCGAGCCCGCGTCGACAACCGCCAACCGGATGTCCTCGACAGTTGTTGGCTTGTCTTGCTCAAAGCGCTGATCGAGGTAGGTCGCCATCACCACCCCATCATCGGAGGCAATTCCAAACAAGGCAATAAATCCGACCCAAATGGCCACGCTCAGATTGATCGGTCCGATTTGAAAGAGATCTCGAAGGTTCACACCAAACAAATCGAAATCCAGGAACCACGACTGACCGTATAGCCAAATCATAATAAAGCCCCCAGACCACGCCACGAGTATTCCAAGAAACACGAGACCTGTTGTGGAGACGCGATTGAATTGAAGATAGAGGATGATGAAAATGATAAACAGCGCCAGGGGCAACACAATGGAGAGTCGCTTCTGAGCCCGGATTTGATTCTCATAGCTGCCGGCGAAAGTGTAGTTTACCCCCGCTGGCAGAATCAGCTCACCGTTAGCAATCTTATCTTCAAGGTGTTTTTGGCAACGTTCGACAACATCAACCTCGGAGAACCCCTTCTTCTTATCGAAGAGAACATAGGAGATGAGGAAAGTGTCTTCGCTCTTTATGACCTGAGGGCCCCGAGTGAAATTCAACTTCGCCAATTGACCCAAGGGTATCTGAACTCCTCCAGCCCCGGTCACGAGGATCTTCTTGATTGACTCGACATCGCTGCGCAGCTCTCTTAGATAGCGCACGCGAACTGGATAACGTTCGCGTCCTTCGACAGTCTTCGTCAGAGTTTTTCCGCCAATGGCGACCTCGATAAGCTCTTGGACATCATTGATCTTGACCCCATACCTGGCGATCGCTTTCCTATCTATATCAATCTCAATATAGGGTTTACCCACGACTCGATCGGCCACAACCGCTGCCGATTCAACCCCCTCGACTTCTTTCAAAAGCTCTTCGAGCTTGACACCGACCTTGTCCAGAGTCTCAAGATCGGGGCCTTTGACTTTGATTCCCATGGGCGCTCTCATGCCGGATTGCAGCATGACAATTCGGGCAGCGATGGGTTGCAACTTCGGAGCAGAGGTTGTCCCTGGGAGTTTGGCGACCTTGACTATCTCATTCCAAATGTCGTCCTCCGATTCAATATGCGCCCGCCATTGTCTAAATGGTTTCCCCGATTCGTCGGGGATCAGCTCACCGCTTGCGCTGAGTTCGAAATCTCCGGTTTCTTCGTCCACCTTGAAGAGCAATGTCTGGCCTTTTGAGTTGGACTTGTACTTGGACTTGTAATTGACGATCGTCTCAATCATCGAAATCGGCGCAGGATCCAGGGACGTCTCGGCGCGACCAATTTTCCCAACGACTTGATCGACTTCCGGCACGGAATAAATCGCCTTATCCAATTTCTCCAAGACGTCCTTCGCTTCACCAATAGATGCATGGGGCATGGTGGTCGGCATGAATAAATAGGAGCCCTCATCCAAGTCGGGCATGAACTCCTTTCCAAGGCCCGGGAACTCCCGTTCTCCTCCGGTCCAAAGCACCGTTTCACGAATCCTTTGGCTCTCCAGCCCAGCTTTATCGGCCAAAACAGGGACAAATTCAAAGACAGGGGCAAATCCGAGCCAAATGACGACTCCGAGGACCAGTAATCCCACAGGAATAGCCAGGAAAGCCGCTTTGTTTTCCAAACATATCCTCAAGAGCCTGGGGTAAATGGAAATGAACAGTTGAAAGAAGCCGAGTAGTCCGCCGAGGCAAAGAATGACGAACCCAAAGTTTAAGAATAGAGAGACTTCATAGCCGAGGGGGAGCCAGTGCTTTGTGAGCACATAAGTCACCGCCAAGATGCAAAGACAGTTTACGCCCCAGCCACAGTATCGCTTGACTGATTCGGAGAGGCGAGGCCGAGCGAGGCTATAGAATCCGTAAGCCGCGACAATGAATCCGAGCCAGAGTTTGACCCATATCATGCCCGAGATTCCAGCGAGTATTAGGACTCCTGGCCCGATCAGTCGTGCGAATCCATGGCGCTCTCGTTTCCGACCGAGGAGAATATGGGCAGCGGCCGGAAGAATAGTGAGGGCGACGATGATGGAGGCGAGGAGTGAAAGGTCTTTGTGTAGGCGAGGGGTTGAAAGAGTTTGCCCTCGGCGCCTTCCATGGTGAAGACGGGGAGGAAGCTCACGATGGTTGTGGCGACGGCGGTTGTTATGGCGCCACCGACTTCGGTGGTTGCTTCATAGACAATCTCCAGAGAATTTGAGTGTTCTCCAGCCTCTTTCAGTTTATTGACGATGTTTTCGCAGAGAATAACTCCCATATCGACCATGGTGCCGATGGCTATTGCGATACCGGAGAGGGCGACGACGTTTGCATCGACCTTGAATGACTTCATTGCAATAAAGCAGATGAGAATCGCAAGAGGCAATAAACCTGCGATGAGCAGTGACGATCGCAGGTGCTGCAGCATCACTAAGACTACAATTATTGTGATCAGAATCTCATCGATGAGCGCGGTGTTTAGAGTTTCTAAGGTTTCATTGATGAGTTTGCTGCGATCATAAAAGGGCACAATTCGCACTTGACTGATTCGACCATCCGGCAAGGTTTTCTTTGGCAAACCGGGGCTAATCTCATCAATTTTTGCTTTGACAGATTGAATCACCGCAAGAGGATTCGCTCCATGTCGAGCCACCACGACCCCGCCAACAGCCTCCGCTCCCTCCTTATCAATGGCGCCCCTTCGGAGAGCCGGTCCCTCCTTGACCTTCGCTACATCTTTGACTCGAATGGGGACACTATCTTTGACTTGAACGACGATGTCTTCGATGTCTTCAAGATGCTTAATAAATCCAAGTCCGCGAATGACATATTCGACGCTATTGATTTCAATCGTTCGCGCCCCAACATCCACGTTTGAGCGCTGCACCGCTGTGAAGACGTCTTTCAGATGAACGTTGTGGGCTCTCATCGCATCGGGATCGACGTCGATCTGGTACTCTTTAACGTAGCCACCGACGGACGCGGCTTCAGAGACGCCGTCCGCAGATTGCAAGGCGTAGCGCACGTACCAGTCCTGGACGGTCCTCAATTCTTGGGGATCCCATCCTCCAATTGCATTGCCCGCTTCATCTTGTCCTTCGAGGGTGTACCAGTATATCTGCCCGAGGGCGGTCGCGTCAGGACCGAGAGAGGGTCTGACTCCAGCCGGGAGGGTGCCTGGAGCAAGGCTCGCGATTTTCTCCAATATGCGAGACCGTGACCAATAGAACTCTGCGTCTTCTTCGAAGATAATGAAGATCGTTGAGAAGCCAAACATTGAATAGCAGCGAACAGTTTTAACGCTTGGAATACCAAGCAATGAGACTGTCAGAGGGTAGGTGATTTGATCTTCAATATCTTGAGGCGAGCGTCCCATCCATTCTGTAAAGACGATTTGTTGATTCTCACCGATGTCCGGAATCGCATCGACAGGAATAGGATCGCGAGGCAACCCGGCGATGCTCCAGTCGAAAGGTGCGACTAATAGACCCCAGACGGCCACTGCAAAGAAAATGAGCGCGACAATGAGCTTTCTTTCCAAGCAAAATCGAATGATTCGATTGAGGACGCCTTTGACTTGCTTCGGAGCGACATTGGAACTCATCACTTTGCTCCTTTGATAGTGTTCTTCACTTCTCCGCAGCGAAGCATCGACGCTCCGAAATAGGGATTAGCGATCTCTCCAGGAGCTTGCAGCCAGGTCCCTCCCAGACCACCAAAGGCCATAGGACAACTGACTTCGTCGAGCGTTCGCGGGGAACCCACGGCGCTTAGAACCACGAGCAAGGTTTGCGTAATTGCGGAAAAGTCGGCGCGTTGTTCTTTGATCGTCTGGCTCTTCGATAGTTTAACGGCGCTGGCAATGAGATCGTCCGTCAGACGAATCCAGTCTTCGTCATCTAGGAGCAACGCTTTGCTATCTTTGGACGCGACCAAGAACAAACTCGATTGCTGGGTAACTTTCGTAGGCTTGTCCGCTGCCAGGCTCTCTTGAATGGCTAGATAATTGGTCAGAATGGTTGCAAACGCTCGCCTTAGGTCAGCTTTCATCTCTTCGGCTATTTCAATGGAGGCATCTTTCGCTTCGTGTTCATGATTGGAGTGATCCTCGGCCCCCGAATCGGGAGACATCATGCTTGGCTTCGCCTGAATTTGCAGAGCGCTATCAATTTTGAAGGCGCCATGAGTGACGATTTCATCTCCTTCTTTAACCCCCGATTTAACAATATAATACTGTCCGACTCTTGGTCCGAGGGTGACCAATCGCCCTTCAAAGCTCGCTGTCTTCCCAGCCTTTTTGATGTAGACGACGGCTCGGGATCCCGTGAGCATTACAGAGCTTCGAGGAACAAGAAGTGGAAGCTCCGTTTTCTTTTTTGAGTGCGCGAGCCCAAGGGACTCAGCGCGAACAAGGGGCATGCCACAAACATCGCAGTCACCAGGTTTATCCTTAACCACTTCTGGGTGCATTGGGCTAATCCACTTGCCGGCGAGGGCGTTGTCTAAAATTCGCCCGCCCTTTGCCATTTTCGCCGTAACACGCGCCCGAACGAACATCCCCGGTTTCAGTCGACCGTCCGAATTGGGTGTATTGACGCGAATTTTTACGGTGCGGGTGCGAGTGTTTAGAATTGGATCAATGAAGGAAATACGCCCGGCAAAGGGTTCACCGGGATAGGCCTCGGTTTCAAATTCAACGGTCTGGCCATAGCGAAGCCAAGCGAGGTCTGTCTCGTAGGCTTCGAGGTAGACCCAAACAAAACTGAGGTCGGCAATTCGATAAATGGGGCTGCCGGTTTTGACATACATGCCTTCCATGGCGTTTTTGTGCACGACGATGCCCCCTGTGGGAGCGTAGATCGTCAGGTGATCCTCGACTTTCCTGGTCTTCTCCAATCTTGCGATTTGCGCTGATGTCACTCCGAGTAATCTTAGTTTTTCGCGAGTGGCTTGAACGGTGGATCGGGCCGTGCTCTTGATAAAGTCGTTCGAGCTTCCCGAGAGTTCTTTCACCGCCCGAATTGCCTGAAGCAGCTCCTCCTGAGCACTTATAAGATCGGGGCTGAAGAGCGAGACAAGGTGATCCCCTTTCTTGACTGGGACACCGGTATAGTCGACGTAGAGTCGGTCTAGGCGCCCAGGCATCCAAGAGGTTATGGTCTTCATTCGTGTTTCGTCGTAGTCCACTTTCCCGACAAAGCTCAGCTCGGCTTCAGCGATGCGACGCTCAACAAAGCTTGTTTGAATCTCCGCGAGCTTCATGGCATTAGGAGACATTTCCAAGACTGCGCCTGAGCTTTCGGTGCCTTTCTCCATTGGGATGAGATCCATGAAGCAAATTGGGCATTTGCCTTTTTCCGGAAGCTTGAATTGAGGATGCATGGAGCAGGTCCATTGAGTCTTCGCCTGGGAATCAGTGTCCGCCGTTTTTGCAGAGAGATGGGAGGAATCGGGGCTGATGAGAACAGCGGTGATGTAGCCGGTTAGGAAAATACAGGAGAAGAGTCCAAACATCTTCGCTTTTCGAAGTAGGGATTGATTGCGGTGCTTGCTTGGCTCGTCGGTCTTGGTCTGCATATTTTCAGCGCCGGGAGTCGCTTCGTTGGATGCCGGAACTAATTCAGAGTCGCAATCTTGTTCTTTCTCATTGGGCTTTTCATTTGTGTCGTTCATGGCTTCTCCTCTGTTTGAGCGCCGATGAGCCGTTCGATGTTGGCGTTTGCTTTCGCTTGATCGGTGAGGGCTTTTTGGTAATTGAGATTGAATTCCAGGAGAGATCGTGCGACGTCAATGAGGCTGAGAAAATCGCTCTTACCGGATTCAAACGCGGTGGCGGTGCCACGCTGAGCTTGTTCAGCTTTGGGAATGAGGCTGTTTTTATAGAGGTCAATTTTCCTCCGGGCATCGCGAAGATTGAACAACGCTTGGTGCAATGCGGCTTCCAAGCGCCTCAAAGTCGCCTGCTTTCTATTCTGAAGACTGCGGCTCCGCGCCCGCGCTTCACGGACTCCAGCAGCATACTTGGAGCGCCAGATGGGCAGTGAGATGCCGAAGTTGAGAACGACTGGGTCCTTGCCACTATCCCGAGTACCACTTTGAATGGACGACCCAGTATCAATGTAGTCAACGCCCAGAATCAGATCGGGGTAGTAATCCTTATTGGCTCTTTCAACAGATTTCTCCTGGCGCGCAATCTCAAAATTTAACGCCGCGAGTTCGCTGTTTTCCTTTCTTAAAGATTGAAACAGAAGCTCTGCCTTCGGCCATTTATAGGGATCTTGGAGTGTTTTTGGAGGAGAGAGTGGAAGCGAGAGAGGGCGATTGAGAAGGGCGTTGAACTTAGTGATTTGCAGTAGTTTTAGGTCGCTCAGGGACTTTGTCCTATCTTCGAGGCGTCCAAGTTCAATTTGGGCGCGAATGACGTCTGGGTGTTTACCTCCGGAGGCGCGGTAGCGGATGAGGGCGATGCGCTCATAGTATCTGGCTAGAGAGACTGTTTGCTTGGTGACTTCAATAGACTGCTCAATGAAGAAGAGGTCATAGTAAGCGAGTTTGATCGAATGGAACAGCTCTCTGCGGCGTTCTTCAAATCGTTTCCTGAGGGCTTGAGACTGAAGGAAGGCGACGTCGCCGCTTAGAATGAGTTTTTCGGGCCAGGGTATTCCTTGTGAGAGTCCGAAGCGATTTCGCTGAGGGCCAGCGCGGGTTTCGACGGCCTGGACGAAGTAACCATAGCGCAGTTGAGGATTGGGAAGTGAGCGAGCTTGCGCAATCCTTTCGAGGCTGGCTTTCCAGTCGTCAAAAGCGGCCTTTAGTGCTGGACTTCGGGCGGCGCCGTATTCCAGATACTTATCGAGACCGGCGCTGCTAGCGAGATCAGGAAGACGAGAATTTTTAGAACGACCTGAGGCTGTGTCGTCCTCAATGAAGCGGCCCTTGATCTCGTAATA
>JARGOJ010000291.1 GCA_029210225.1 Planctomycetota bacterium | reverse complement strand
TATCTGGAAACACAAGGTCGCCCCGAACCCAAGTTACACAAGGAACCAGGGCACATCCGACGTTTTCAAGGGAGGCCGCGCCGCCATGTATACCGCCGGACGCTGGATGTGTATGCAATTCAAAGATATCGACAGCTTTGAGTGGGACGTCGTCACCTTGCCGAGGAAAAAGAAAGCCGCGACTTGCCTCTTCACTGTAGCCTATGGCATCTCTTCTCAGAGTAAGGAAAAAGAGGCCTCTTGGAAGCTCGTCAAGTTTTTGACCGCGAAGAAGAGCCAGGCTGCCGTCGCCAACGCAGGCATGGCCATTCCATCTATGAAAGCTGTCGCCGAGTCGAAAGCATTCACAAACCCAAAGGCTTTCCCGAAGTGGTTAAAAATTGACCACAGCGCAAATCTTCGAGATATTCCCGTCGCCCAAACCCCGCCACGCCTCGTTTGCTGGCCCGAAATTCGGACCCGCGTCAGTGATCGCCTCCAAAAAGTCTTCAATAATGGAGAAACTGCGCGAGAAGCCCTTATTGCATTGCAGCGCCCGATGGAGACAATCATGGCTCGTGAAGCCGCAAAACGCGCTAAGAGCACCGAGTAGGTACCCCTGACTCGGCCATTTGGAGAGGTTTAAGTCCTATGGCGGACAACGTCCATAACGTCCTTATTATTGGTTCCGGTCCTGCCGGTCTTACTGCAGCCATTTACGCCGCACGCGCCAACCTCAATCCGGTTTGCGTTGAAGGCGGCGGCCTCGGCTCCAAACCCGGAGAAGGTCCTGGAGGTCAGCTCATGATGACCTCCGACGTCGAGAACTTCCCCGGCTTCCCCGAAGGCATTATGGGACCCGATCTCATCAAGCGCCTCCGCGATCAAGCCGAGCGCTTTGGCACCAAGTTTGTCACCGGCGTCGTCTCCGAAGCCGACCTCAACGCCTCGCCCAAGAAAATCACCATCACCGACGAGCTTCGCGGTGAGAGCAAGGTTCACGAAACCCACGCTGTCATCCTCGCCACCGGCGCCTCAGCGCGCTTACTCGGCCTCGAAAAAGAGAACCAATTTATGGGCCGCGGCGTAACAACCTGCGCGACCTGCGACGGAGCCTTTTACAAGGATAAAGCCGTTGTCGTTGTTGGCGGTGGCGACTCAGCCATGGAAGAAGCAACCTTCCTAACTCGCTATTGCAGCAAGGTCACCCTCGTCCACCGACGAGGCGAGTTCCGGTCTTCCAAAATCATGTATGACCGCGCCGTCGCCAACCCAAAGGTTGAGATTAAGACTAACCGCACCGTCGTTGATATGGAGCCAGGAAAGCCTTTCCTCTCGAAGATTGTCCTCGCCGGAACAAACGAAGACGAAGGCGTCGAAGAGAGTCTCGATGCTCAAGGTCTTTTCATTGCCATTGGTCACACACCGAACACCAAGGTCTTCCGGGATCAACTCAAGGTGAGCGCCAACGGATACATCGAAGTTGAGGGCGCAGGCTCTCGCACCAGCATTGACGGGGTCTTCGCCGCTGGCGACGTCCACGATAACCACTACCGTCAGGCGATCACCGCCGCCGGCTCTGGTTGTAAAGCCGCTATCGACGCTGAGCGCTGGCTCGAAGCCAACGAGCTCGGTTGATCCACAGACCAACGAGTTTCCAATAAAAACGCGCAAGGATCCCGAGGCTAAAACTCGGAACTTGCGCTTTTTTTATGGGCAGACTCTATTCTCAAGAAGAACGATCAAGGCAAACCCGCTCGCGCTCTCAAGCCCACGATAATAGTCCGAAGCTCCTCAGGGAGCGGCAGGCGAGGCAAGCATTGAAAGAGGGGGAAGAGCACGCACTGATACCAGATCGGTCCGGCTTCTTCTTCCCCAAAGAGCTCGATGAGGTCTAAGAATATCTCATGACCAAGCTCGGGCTCGTCCTCTGAAAGTTGAGTGAGCGCGACGATGGCCGCGGTCGTTGTCCAATCAACAATGCCGAAGAGCAGATCTCGGATGGTCTTGCGCCGCGACGCCCAGCTCTGAGAGCTTCGAGTAATCATGAGGGCGGCCGCGACCTGGACTCGGAACGGCCATGACCACGGCTCTTCATCACCCTCAGGAAGGGTGGGGGGCTGACACATAACCGCGAGGAATTCTTGTTCAAGTCCACGAAGTCGATTCGCCTGTAAGCGGGCCATCTCACTCCAGCGAGCCGCATCGAAGGGAGTCTTTGCGATCTCGGAGACCGCGTTGGCGATTTTGCGAGACGGAGGATCCATGGCGGGGCGAGCCACCATTCCTTTGTAAACCCAAAGCGAATAACGGGTCAACTTCCGAGCCTTCCGGGGATCGGGGTCGGGGATTTCAGTGAATGACAGCTTGGGAAAAGACCGGGAAGGAATCGTGCCCAGGGCGTAGTCGAGGGCCATGATCGCGCTGGGAGGCTCAAGAGAGGAGACGGAGAGGTTCTCAATCTCGACGCGCTTTTCAATGGCGTGCATGGCGACCGCGACGATGGAGGAGTTCGGCGTGGGGAGGTGAGAGCGATATGTTTCGAGCCAAAACAGGAATCGCAAAGCGCGGCGGTTGCCCCCCTTGGCCAAATCGTCCAATTCATAGCGCAGACCCAGCTCACCAGCCAGGGCATAACGTATGAAGGTGACGCTCGCGGTCGCCCAGGGCTCCCCAGGCTTTCGCTCAAGCGCCTCTTCGTAGGCGTCGAGGGAGTTTTCCAAGTCGCCGACGTCGTGGAGCAAATCTCCGAGGTCAAGGCGTAGGCCAATGTCCTCGGGTTCGTAGTCGAGACCCTCACGGTAAATATTGATCGCCTCTTCCAGCTCACCCTTCTCCCGAAGAACCCCACCTAAGGCCACGCAGCCCCAATAACCGGGAAACTCACTGTGATACTCCTGAGCCAGGTCAAAAGCTCGCTCATCGCCAACGCGGCGGGCGACAATGGCTCTTAGGTAGCTCAGGCGGTCGTGGTCTGGAACAAAGTCGAGAGCACGGTCAAAGACGCTGATAAGGCCGCTCAAAGCGCTGAGTTCCGATTCCCGAAGAGAGCCCAGGCTCCGCTCGAAGGATTTGACAAGCTCCGCCACCCGAAGACCCTCGGTCCAGCCGATACGATCGAACCAGTCGAGGATCCACTGGCAGTATCGGTCGTCCTGGCGAGAACAAATGACCTGGAGAATGAGTTCGAGGCTGCCATCACAAAAACCGAGGCGGCTCATAAGCTCAGCGCGGATCGCGGTGGTGGGAGCGAAGAGGCCTTCGTCGACAAAGACGGGGATCAAATCGAGGCCCATAGGACCGGCTTTGTTCATCCACTCTTCGAGGCAGGCGAGATTTTCTGGGTGGTTCGGGTCGTCATCGATGAGCTGTGAGAGGTGATTGACAGCCTCACGCCAATCCTCTTCGAGAAGAGCTTTCTTCGTCTCGGAGAGAACCTGTTCCTGATTGAAAGAGGGCGGCGAATCCGTCATGACACTCGCTCGATGGTTAAAGTTCGACGCGACTGAGAAAGTTAAGAAGGTCTTGAGTGTTGTTTAGCTTACAAGAATCGAGAAGATAGACCCAAAAGCCATCTTCTTTCTTTTGAGGCTCCTTTGCTGATGACTCGCCTTCCCCTCGCTGTTTTTCTCGGAGTGATCACTCTCACTCTCGCTGCGCCCATCGCCGCTTCAGGCCAGGAAGCCGACTCCGCAGCCGTAGATAGCTCTGTATTCATCTTCGAAGGTGAAGTCAAAAGAATGGAGTTCCTCGGGGGCAACGAGGGGCAGAATGTTCACAAGGCTCAAATCAAAATTGGCAAAGTCATTCAGGGGGACTGTCCGCCTCGCATAGAAATTCTCATCTCGAACCCCATGGAGATTCCCGCCGAGGAAAAGCATCGATTAAGAGTGCTGGGGGAGGGAGAAGAAGGGCGCTTTAAGGTCAGGCACTTACTCACTGAAAATGACGAAAAAGTCTATCAATTGATTGGCTCGAAGGACGATTACGAGCAACTGAAAGCACCGCGCAAAGCCATGCCGGCGCCCTTGCCATTGGTTCGTCAGAAGTCAGAAAGCGCCCATGGTAAAGAAGCCAAAGAGAGCTGGCTCAGTCTTATGCACGGATTGGGAATTGTCAGCTTTTTATTATGTATTTTCGCGGCCATTTATCTGTCTCGTCAGGACGCCGTGACCGAGGCTTCGCCTTATCGAGACGGTTTCACTCCGAAAGTGGAGGAGAAGGATGAAGCGGAAGCAAACACTGAATCTCCAAAGTCTGAATAAGTTTGCGCTATTTAGATTTCGTTATCCCGAGTAATTTGAATGATGCGCCTTTGAGATCAGGGTATGGCGACTTTGTAGTTGAGAGAACTAGATCGGCGCCGTTCAATGTGAGCTGATAGTCATCTTTTAGATTCGTCAATGGATCCTTCGGAACGCCCCTTTTGAGATAGATGGTCAATTCACTGACTTGTTTCGGCCAACGGTCGTTTTTCAATTGGAACAGTCGGGCAGCGGCAGCGATCTGAATGAAATCAAACTGAATTCGGTCTTTAATTTCTTGTTTATGATTGATCCAATCCGGCCCCATTACCTTCGTCAAGGTTGCCCAACTGCCCTGAGCTCTGGAATACAGTTCACTCGCTCGCTTTCGACGGAGATTTAGCGGCAGCTCTAGCAATTCTATATGCTGAGAGATGAAATCATCAAAGTAGGTCCACTCGCTGAGCAGCACGGCTTTGATTTCAAAAGTGATGGGGACTTCCAGATTTGCAAGTATCATTTCATCTTCGATCAAACAGGGATCTAAAGGATAACCAGCGTAGGCGGCGAATGCGCAATCTATCCACCTGCTCCTACCGAGAATAGCGATTCTTTGGTTGAATCGGCCAATCTTGCCGAGCGTAGAAATCAATCGTTCTGTATTCGATTGAGACAGCGTTTGTTGTAGGATTCTATTTAGCGCAGAATAGGCCAGAACTCGGATCTCAGATCCAATCCTAACCTCCCCACAAAAGTCTTTTTCGATATCCGAAGCAAAAGCAAGAAGCTCAAGAATCCCATTGAGTTCCTGTGTTGGATTCTTCGAAAGCGTCGCCTCATATATTATTAGATCTGCAACACTGCGATAAACATGGAAACTCGGGTCCCTATGAATAGTCTCCAAGCCACTGCCAAGAGTCCAATCACATGAATCTTTCCTCAATCCATTTCTAATATGACGAATTAAACTTGAGCCATATTTCTCATAGAAAGCCTTCGCCTCTTTCAATTCAATTTTGGAATAAGGAATTGAACTGTCCTTCACGGCATAGCTGTAAAGAATGGAACTGTACATTCCCGGATCAAGACCTGGATTCTGGAAGTAATTCTGGCCGTAGTCCGTCTTAGGCAAATGACTAGGTGGGGCAGCCTTCCAAGCCTCCCTCGAATCCATCATCCACTCAATGGCCTGATAGTCATGAACGGCATTCCCAGGGATGGCCTCACCAAAGAGGACCGGGCGGAGTTTCGACGCGGCCTTGACCTCAGCAATCTCTTCCTTTAGCGCATCGACTCTTTGCTTAATCAGAAAATCAGTGACGATGTGATAACTAACAACCAAGAAGATTGGTAAAAGCAGACAGCCCAGCGCGAGTTTCCGCGAACTGCGCTTTGGAATAGCTTCCTGAAGATCCTCGCCAGCCAATTGCTCAGTCATGGATATCCAATTCGATCGAATCAAGAAATAGGAAGAGCGGCGAAGGGGATGACTGAAGAACCCGGTGCTCCCAACCACGAGACAAATTGATTCAAGGTCTCATCGTAGCGCCGCACCCTTAAATCAAAGCCATTGTCCGTCGATTCAATGACATGGAAACTGCGACTGAACTTCTTGTCTGTCAATGACCCAGCATTGGCAATAGCAACCGGCGTAATCTCGCCAACTTGATGGACAAAGCGCTCATGAATATGGCCGTGGACAATTAAATCGACGCCATTATTCTTAGCCACCTCAAGCAATTCATCGGCATCTCTTAATCCGTGAGATTTCTTGTCGGGCTTACCGTTCTCTAAAAAGAATCCGTAATGCAGCGCGAGTATCACTCGGCGCCCAGCGATATCGGGCTCTTTCAGCGTCTTCTCGACAGCCTTAAGGCGCTCTTCTCCGATAAAGCCGGAGGAATCCGCAAGCTTGCACGGACGCGCAGAAGGCACCGCCACGACCGCGACCTCGTCCCCAAGCAAACGAACAGCTGGGAGCGGGAAGTTCTCCCCGCTATGGTCTGGACAGTCCGAACGAAGCCAGTTTCCAAAGAGATCGGCAAAGAGCTGCTCGCCGTTGGCTTTGCGAACATAGACATCATGATTCCCCGGAACCCCCAAAACATCGGTCCTCTTGCGGAGGTCCAGGAAAGCCTCTGCGGCGGCTTCAAACTCCTGAGGATAGGCGACCGCCGTGAGATCACCGGTAAACAGGATCAAATCGGGCTTCACAACCTGCAGGTCTCTCAAAAACGCGCCGACCACCTGAGCAACCGCGACAAAGCGCTTGTAACGCCGCCGTACCGTCAGGTTCAGCCATCCCATTCCGCGCTTGGACATAAGGTCGCGGAGCGGGAATTCCCCTGGTTTACGAGTGAAGTGAACGTCACTGAAATGTGCGATTTTCATAGGGAGAACAAGTCTTTCCCAGCGGGTAAGTGAAGAACTAGCACCACCAATTATAAGGGCTCGCTTCGCTGCCACGTCCCGGGAGGCTAGAATTTTCTCTGCGCTTGCTTTCGGAATTTAGTCATCACCCAAAATAGTCACGGTCATCTTGGTGAGCCAATTCGCTCTTTCAAGATGAACACGAGCTTCTTCCTTCAGCGGATCAAGATCGATGGCTTTCCTGAACTCATCCTTGGCCGCTCCAAGGCTAAACTCTTTGAAAAGCTGCAGTCCTCGAGCGTGGTGATCGATCTCGGGCTTTGCAACTCTCTCCTGGACAAGCTTCGGGTCCGGACCCCTGTTCGCAGGCTCGCGACTGCGACAGCCGAATATCCCGAGGGAGAAAATGAGAAAGAAGGTTAGTGCTGGACAAGGGAGTGGGAAGAGCGTGTTGCTCATCGGTGTCTCTTCGCTGTGTCCCGCGAGCGATGTGGGGGCAATCTGTGCGCAGAAGAGAGTTTGGACCTTTGCTGTCACGTGATCTTCATGGTCTCGTCACGTTTTTAGCATGAGCAAATAGAAACAAGCGACGACCAATGAAGGGCGTCGCTTGTTCCGTCACTCAAAGTTTATCTTGCCCGAAGGCGAGGATCACTTTGTGTTGAAGATCTTAGCTTCAGTCTCACGGAGCGAAATCATCTTCGCTTTAATGAGGATCATGAGGCTTTGAGTTTCTGTGATCTCTGACTTACGCATAGCGAGGAAGTTGATCACAGGGAGTTCCATAAGGGCGGGAAGACCAGACTTGAAGTTGGCTTCGTTGATAATACGAAGACCACCAAGTAGGGCGGTTCCACCGTCAGGAATAGTGACTGTGGTGAAGGCTTCTTGGAGCTGCACCTGAGGCACTTCGATGTTGACGTTAATCGCGGCGGCGGTCTGGGTTCCGAGGTTGACGGGGATACGACCGAAGTCGCCGCCAACGAGAACCGCGAGAGTCGGCTTCACGTCGAGAGTAATGTATTTACGGTCGTGAGAAACAGTAGGACGGACGTCGAGGACGATACCTTCCTGGAATGTTTCAACGACGGGGTCGGCGACTTCGGCAATCGCCAAACCGGTTCCACCAGAGCTCAACTCGTAGTCAGAAATGTAAGCGCGCTGGGTGACAACGGAAATGTAAACCCGTTGACGGTTGGCGGCGGTTACGACTGGAGCTTGAACGATCCGTGACTTCGAGCGCTCTTCGTCCATTTTCAAGATCGCGTTGATCTGGATTGGATCGAGGAAAGTTGCTTGAAGAGTGGCGCCTTTGTCGATACCGGAGGCCTGCACAGCCGTTCCGTTCAAACGACGACCGGCGAGGAAACCACCCTGGACACCTTCAACAATGTTCTCCAAACGACCACCGAGTTGATCGGCACCGAAGGTAGGAACGTTTGTCGCTGGGTTGATAGGACCAACAGCTGTGGCGCGGTTTGATGCTCCACGACCGATACCAATGATATTGGGGTTGGTCTGAGGAGGAGTTCCAGTGCTTCGCTGGAAGTTGACTGCGGACGGGTCGAGTTCAAGGGGCGCACCAAAGATAGGAGCGTTTGACTGACCGAGGTCACGATAGTCGACACCAATGTCGCGGAGGAAGTCGTTGAACAAGGACACAAAGCGAGTTTCGATTTGAACGAAGAGACCGCTGTTGCGACGCAAGTTCTCAAGAACAGTAATGATTTGTTTGTGGACTTGAGGAGTCTGGAAGACGATCAACTGTCCGCGGTGGACTTCGATGCTTGCAGGATCTTCCCAGTTATCTTCTCCAGTTGAGTTCCGGACAAGCTCGGTGAGCTTCTCAGGGTCGATAACAGAGCCTTCTTCTTCGCTGTCGTCGTCGTCGCCGAAGTTAAGCGTTTGACCGCCACCGCCGCCGCCGCCGCCGCCGCCACCGCCGCCACTGTCACCAGTGACTTGAATGCGAGGTCCGGGGAAGTCAGGAATCTGTGAGAGGATATCTTGGACGTCGAGGATATCGAGGTAATACTTGCCCTTCGCGCCTTCTTTGGGAACAATCTTGAGAGTTTCGTTCTCAAAGGTCATAGCCAAGTCGGTTTGCTGAAGGAGAAGGTTGAATGCGTTTTGCAGAATGATTTTGTTCAAGCGCAAGTTGACGCGAAGCTCCTCTTTATCGATTTCCTGAGAGACAGTGATATTCAAACCAGTGATATCTTGGAGGAAGCTGATCACGTCGGCGAAGGGTGTATCAGTAAAGTTGATCGTGACCTTACGGGTGCGAAGGACCTTCTTATAGTCAAGAATCCAGTTGGGCTCTTGGGCTTCAGGAGGAGCAACACCGACACCACGACGGCTGATCATGTCCCATTGTTCTTTACCAGGAAAGCTCACAGAGTCGAGGTAAGGGACGAGGCCTTCACGGTTAAGTTCTTCATTGCGTCGGAACTCTTCGCGATCGTCTGCCGCGATTTGAGAACCGTAGTGAACGTGACGACCATTGACAGCTGCTTCTCGCAAGCGACGTGCGGTCTGGTTGTCACTATCAGCGGCAAGAACCTCTTTAA
>JARGOJ010000290.1 GCA_029210225.1 Planctomycetota bacterium | reverse complement strand
TCTTAAGAGGGTTGTGACCGACGCTGAAGAAGCCATCAACGAAGCCATCACAGATGTTGTGATCACCGTTCCGGCCTACTTCAACGACTCGGAGAGAAAGGCGACCCTCGACGCTGGGAAAATCGCCGGCCTCACCGTGCTAGGCCTCGTCAACGAGCCCACCGCGGCCGCCCTCGCCTTCGGCATGAACCACCTAGACGCCCGCGCCAAGGCCCTCGTATACGACCTCGGTGGTGGAACCTTCGACGTGACTATCATCGAAATTGACGGCAATAACATCCAAGTTCTCGCCACCGACGGGGAACGTCGTCTCGGCGGTCGCGATTGGGATGACATGCTCCTCAACTACGTCGCCGAGAGCTTCATGGCCGAGCACGGCATCGATCCTCGTGACGACCTTGAGGCCTATCAAGACCTCGTGACGAAGTGCGAGGACGCCAAAAAAGCCCTGTCTCGAAAACCCAAAGCAAACATCTTTGTTCAGTGCATGGGTAAGAGCGCGAAGATCTCCATCACTCGCGAACTCTTCGATGAGCTCACGCGTCCTCTGCTCGAACAAACCGAAACATACTTGGACGTTGTTCTCCAAAAAGCCAGCTTGCAATGGAAAGACATCGACCTTGTCCTCGCTGTTGGCGGCTCGACACGCATGCCTCAAGTGCAAGAGCTGCTCCAACGAGTCACCGGACGTGAGCCCGAAAAAGGTGTCAACCCCGACGAGTGCGTTGCGACTGGCGCCGTTTACTGGGCTGCGATCATGCTCGTTCGTGACGCCGACGACTATAAAACAAAGGCGGCTCAAGCTCAGCAGCAAGAAGCCACAGAAGAAATCGTCCAAGAATTTACCGAAGCCGCAGAAATGGCCGGACAAATTATGGGTGAAGCTGTCCCCGACAGCCTCGCCGGTCTCCTCGGTGGGGTCGTCGTCTCCAACGTCAACTCTCACTCCCTTGGAATTGTCACAATGCTCCCCGACGGAACGCGACGTAACCTCGTCATGATCCCCGAGCAAACGCCACTCCCTTGTGAGACCACCAAAGTCTTTGGAACCGCCCAGGCAAACCAAGTCACCGTCGACATTAAGATTGTTGAGGGGGAAGCCGAAGACCCAGAGCACTGCGCGGAAATCGGAACCTGTAAGATCCGGGATCTCCCACCAAACAGACCCGCCGGCGCAAAGGTCTCCGTGACCTACACCTACACCGGTGACGGCCTCATCGAGATCCTCGCGAAAGACCTCGAAACCGGGATCGATGCCCGCGTGAAAATCGAACGTGAGTCAAACCTCACCGACGAGGAAGTCGATCAGCAACGCGACCAACTCTCCTCTCTCATGGGGAGCTAACGTTGGGGACCGCAGAAGCGAATCGTGACACCAAGTATCCAGGGCCAGGGAACTGCGAGCGAGTCGAAGCTCGCAGCCCCAAGCCCCGCTTGGTTACACCAGCTGTCATCGCCGTCGCAGTCGTACTCCTTACTCTTCCTGTCTTTGGACTCTGGGAGGCCTTTGGCCAGAATAAGAACTCGCCAAATACACGCACCAAGCGGATTCAAAAAACAGAATTCAAAGTTGTCCCCGTTCAATTCAACGACTACAAAACCACGCCCCAGTGGAGACGTATCCTCGTCACGAACGGAAACAACGAAGCCCTCGCACGCTCAGCTTTTCATGAGTTGCTACTCAATACTCTGGCGAAAGACGGTTGGGAGCTCGTCCAAATCACCAAAGAGGACAAGAAAAACGCTGTGTTCTATCTCAAACGATCCCTCGCTCCGAAATAAGAACCATGAATTGCCCTTCTCCTCTTCTCTTCTTCCAAGCTAAGCCTGTTCTCTCTCCCGAGGAAAGAGCAAGCCTAGGGCGACACGTCGCCCAGTGCGGACAGTGTGGACCGCTCCACCAGAACGCAAAACGTCTCACCAAGCGCCTCCACAAATCTCACCAGCCGGTCCTCTCTCGCTGTGAAGACTCCATGACTTTGGCGCGCTTTCTTCAAGGCAAAGACGGCGCCGACGAACGCAGCCGATTTACACTTCATCTAATAGACTGCGATTCCTGCCTCGGCGAACTTGCTTTCTCACTAAAGCAATACAAAGCGCCCGCGATTCGCTCGCCCCTCAAGAAAAAACTCCAAGCGCTCTTTCATCAAAGACAAAGCAGAGATGGCGCGCTGGGCCGCTCCGAAGACATTTACGGGGAAGCATCAACGTCCGGCGATCAACCAGGACTCCGCCAAATTCAAAAAGATCTACTTCCCGATGCAGTGCCCGACGGCAAAAAGGGAAGACGTCCAGCCACCGGCCGAATGGGCCGTCGCTCCGGAAGCAACCGCCAAAGCATGCAGAGGGACGTTGATAGCGACGAAGAAACACCACCGGTGAAATCTGGAAGTACAAGCGGCTCATTCCCTCTAGACTCGGCGGCTTTTGTTCCTGCAGAGAAAGCAAAGGTTGGCCTGGGACGAAGCTTTCTCTTCGCTTTCATAGGGGCTGGAGTCGTGCTTGTCTTTGCCGTGATTCCTTTGGTGAAAATCTCGAAGGATCTATTCTCAAGGGCGCGCAAGTCTGAGATCCGCATTGCCAAAGCCATCAAAGTTCATGAGAAGAAGAATCAAGAATTCAATGACGCCTCGGACCGGATTACCGATCTGGAAGGCCAACTGCGAAAACGGCCGACGATAGACGTTGTCAATCGTTATGAGAATACCGCTCGCATTTGGAAGAGCCAGTTTAAGCGGGCTGAAGAACGACGCAAGAAAGAAGCGAAGCGTCATAAAGACGCCATTAAGAAGCTCGACGCACGCTACAACCTCGCGCTCCGAGGTCTCGAAAATCAACTGAGAAAAGAGCAGACCGAGCGATTCCCAGACCGCTTCTTTCAAACCATCGCGGGGCGCGGCTATCCTAAGGTTCCCGACAATGAAAAGCTCATTGAGCTGGTCAAAACGAGCAACAATAAACTAGGAGTGGCGGCTTTCTTCGCCCTTGAGCAACGTGGCCTTGGCACGCTCGCGATCGCTCTGTCAAACAAGCGTAGCAAGCTCTCTCTGATGAACTTCTTTGCTCGTCCGTATCTCGCGACTCTAAGCAACGAGGATAAGCATTGGGACTTACTCGGGACCATACTTCACAAAGACCTCGTCGTGAGGACAGAGGGACTCACAGTCCTGAAGAGCATGCGAATAGAAACCCACGGCTATAAGTTCGACTTGAGCAACAAAGAGCTGAATGATGTCGTCGCCACCATGGCTGCGGATTGGAATCGTCGCTACAACAAAAGCAAGGGACCAAAACCGCTTCCCTATCGCGACGAAGGTTCCTAACAAAAACGTTTTTGAGTTTTTTTTCGCGTTGCTACAGGCTATGGGTCATATAAATAGCCGTGTGGGGGTGGTTCTGTGTAAGCGCCTGGGAATAGATATGTGCCGCAATGGGGCCAAATAACGAATCATATCTAGGTGTTCCTACCGATTTCATTCACACCCAGCTCTGTGTCTGCCCGGGATTTATCCTCAACACCAAGCCGTCAGTGTTATTCCCCCCCGACCAAACGGCTTCCGCCGTTTGGCTCCCAATAGAGAGAGTAAGTGTCTATAGGGGTTAGAGAGATAATAGTGAGAGCGAGAGAATCTGGATTTGCCGGAATCAAAGCGACCACCAAAACAAGCCCAACCGATTTTCATTCACACCCACCATTAGCTTTAGCGGCGGCGGCCTTTGATCGCACGGTAGAAGAGCAAGAGTCCCCGTTGATTGTCTCCCATGAAATCTGCGGTTGACTGGAGTGTGTCGACGATTTCTTGCTCAGTCATAGTTCCGAAAGAGTTTCCTCCTCGCGCCTGATTCAATTCTTCAAAGATATCCAAGATCGTGAGAATTGGGGCTTCACCGCCGTTGGGAGGAGGGTTGAGGGCGGCGCGGAGTACTTTGAGAATAGACCCGCTCTTATCGAGAAGGATGAAGCCTTCAAGAGTTCTCAGCGCGGCGGGTATGAGGGCTCGATTGGGATCCAAAACATCCCCTAAGAAGACGGCAATGGGTTGAGTCCCATTGAGGTCAAAGGGCTGTTGGAGGACTATGGACAAGAGCTTAAGGACGGCGCCAAAGATATCGTCATTGGGGTTGTTGTTTGGAGTGAGGAGGTTGGCGATTGAATCGACGATTCCTTGGGCTTGGGTGGATCCAACGACGACGGTGACGATCTCTATTGTTTTGCAGAAGTCTTTGCTCGATAAGGTGTCGAGTAGGTCGCTTTGGAATTGACCAAGGTCTTGACGCCTGACGGCCGCGTCGGCGGGAATTCGGTTCGCGACGATCGCAATGCTACGAGCCAAGAAGGGGATCAGCGATTGATTCTCCAATTTTTCCTGGCCGTTAATTGTTGTTCGTTTCAGGAAGGCGTTGAATAGGCTGTCGGTGACGTCGGTGAGGGTGCTGCCTTTCTGGGCAGCGTCCAAGTCTTTGGCGAGGTCAATGGCAGGGTTGAGAATGAGGTGAGCGAGGCTTGGGACTGGATTGCCTTGTTGGTCGAGCACTGTTTGATCGTCGTCGACGAGGTTGGCGATCGAGTCCGCGAGGATATCAGCGATATTGATTCCCGAGACAGGGTCATTGGACGACTTCGCGATGCCTAGCGTGCCAGTTAGCTCTTCAACGGCGCCGCTCTCTAAGACTGAGGAAAGGGCTTCTTCTGAGGGGCGAAGCAGAGTGCTGTAGTCTTTCTGAATGACAAGCAGCAAGCTCACTAAGAGCGGCGTTTGATTACGATCTTTGAAGACCTTGGCGATGGGGAGAAGAGCATCCAAGGCGCCGGATTTTGCGAGGAAATCGAGGGAGATGAGGTCTTGGGAGATTCCGGAGCAAAAGAGGTTTGCCAGTCCAGGGACAGCGTTAATCAATGAGACCAAGGTGCCCACTGTGGAGGGAGAAAGCCCGGCCATTGTATCAACGATAAAGACGGCGAGGGTTTGGCCGAAGAAGTTGCAGCCATCGGCACGCTTCAATAGGTCGAGGAGCTGGTGAACAGCGCTGCGATTATTCGTGGTGAGTCCGGCGTTGCGGTCCACAAGAGTCGATGCTGCTTCGTCGATATCATTGCGGTCGCCATCAGGGCTGCTCTCGCGGACGACTGTTTTGTATTTAAAGAGGGGCGCGAATTGCGCTGGCCAGTTGGGCGCTTGGGTATCGAGTGAAGCGAGGGTATCAATGAGAATTCTGGCGGTTGAGCTGGAGTTGCCGTTGCTCTCGAAGACTTCGTCGATACCGGGGAGGAGACCGAGGACAAGGTCTTGAGATCGCTGTTCAGCGAGGTTGAATCCACCACCATTTGAGGGCGCGTTTTTCAAGTTCTCATTGGCGCGAGCGAGGGCGAGGAAGAGCTCTTCAGATTGCGCAGGATTTTTGTTGAGCAGCTCTGACATAGCGCGGAGGAACTGTGGCGCCTGGTCGGTCTTGACGAGTTCGACCAGACCGTAGGAAAGCCGTCCGAGCTTGTTGTTTCGATTGAATTGATCTCCCGATTTAGGACCGAGTGAGACATTTAATAAGTCGACAATGTCCTTGTGGCGATTTTCTTTAAGCAGCCGACCGGTGATGGACATGAAGAGCGCCAGCAGTGTCTTCTTCGTATCGAAGAACTCGTAGACGTTTTGACCTTGGCTTGTGCTGGCGCGGCCCATAGCGTCATAACCGAGGCTAAGGGGTTGGCCAAATGGAGGCATGTCAATCTCTTGGCCGTTGTTGTTGATGAATCGACCGTTTGGGTTGAGGTCGGCGAGGCCATCACTGTTGCCGTCAACGAAAGGACTGAGCATCTTTCCCTGGGCGTCGAATTGAACGACAGGAGCGCCTCTATCGTCGAGGCGTGCGCCCCATTCGGCTTGTCCGAACTTGGCGTTGGCGGTGCCCTGAGCTTCGGTGAGCAGTTCGTCTACAAAGTCATTGAGGGCGAGGTTGAGGCTCGTGCTTGGGGCAGGATTGGCGGGGGTGTTCTTGAGTCCTCGGCTGAGGATATCGAGGAGGTCAGTGACCAGGGGCGGCTCGTTGTTCTTGACGCCGTTGCTATCGACGCCGTCGTAGGCGGCGATGAGGGAGCCGATGGATTCCCAGAGGCGCTCTGAATCGGGATAGTTGACGAGCCGCCCGAGCAGTGAGACGACGTCGCCGGTTGGGATATTGGAGCGACCGCTGAGCATATCTCTGAGGGCTTTAATTGTTGGGCGCCCGGGTTCATTGATGAGTTGAAGAATCAGGCTTCGCATCTCGTTGGTGAGGGTGGGAATGCTGTCATCGTCAATGAGTTTGAAGAAGACATCCAAGGTCGACTCAACGCCTGGGAGCGTTTGGTCGTTCAGGATGGTGTTGATGGCGTCGATGAACTCGTCGCGGCGGCTATCGAGGACCGAGAGACCGGCGTTTCGTCGATTGACGTCGGCGTCGTTCAAGACTTGTTGGCGGGAAAGCTTAAAGACTTCCAAGCCCACATTGAGCTGGGAGATAAAAGCGGAGAGCGAGCCAGATCCGGGAGGAGCTTTTCCGCTAACACTATCTCGGGAGCATCCCACGATTGGCCAAATAACTTGGGCGCAAATCATGAAATGAATGAGCAGCTTTTTCATCGTTGTCATAGCGAGTTTCTTTCCCAACAAAAATCAGAACTGGGTCACAATATCGATCCCAAAATTCGTAATTGTGCCGCCAGTGCGGAAGCTATTTCCCACAGGATCGGAAGGATCCACAGGTACATTTTTTGTGACGCGTTCATCCTGGTGATAATGGAACTGGAAGAACAGGTTCACGGTTGTTTTAGCGGCGTCTGCGTCGATTTCAGGCTTCTTATAGGCATAGAAGAACTTCTCGAAAACGAAGGTGTAGCCGAGGCCGACAGAGACGACGTGCTTGTCTGAGTCGACAAGGTTGCGATTGCCATCCTGTTTTGGAATTGGAGATGGCCGGTAGAAGTAGCCAAAGCGAACGCTGAGGTCGTCGGTGGCGAAGTATTCCACTCCGACGCGAGGAACAATGGTGTCGTCGTATCTGAGCGTTTCGCGGTTGCCGTTGTTCGTGAGGAAAGGATCTTCAAAGCGCGACCATGTGAAGTAGGTCACGTCCAAGAGAAAGAAGAGCGAGTCCGTTGGATTGTAGGACATTCCTAAGGCGAATTGATCGGGTGAGAACAGCACTAATCCTTCGAGGGTTGCCGCAGGGATCAATCCAAACGCGGTGACGTCGAAGTCGAGTTTCAGGCTGATCTCGCCCCGGTATGTAAAGCCAAAGCTGAGGTTGTCAGTCGGGTAGAGGTAGAGGCCAAGAATCGGCGCGGCGTCGCCTTCTAAATCGAATGTGAACTCGGAGGCACCCACGCCGCCAATTGTGTCAACGTCGGCGCGACCTTCGGCGTTGGCGAAGATCTGAACTCCGGCGCCAAAGTAAAACCAGTCCGTGATTTTCACGGCGCCTGATAAGTAAGCTTGAATGCGATCATGACGCGCTTCGTATTGTGCAAAATCCGGAGTTGAGCTGGGAGCGCGAGCGGTGACGGTGGCGACGGCGCGGGTCGGCAGGAAGATCGCCAAGCCGAGACCAAAGCGGTTCGGGTCACCGAGGAAAGGCACCGCGGTAGAAATGCCAAAGGAATAAGCAGAGAGGTCGTCCAAGCGCTCGGTCTGATCGTCCAAACGCCCGTTTTGGGAGTCGAACTCAAGCTGATAGTCTGCGAAGGAGAAGCCAGTCAGAACATTGAATTTACGGGAGAGGACCAAGGCGGCTGGGTTGTAGTAGGCGGCCTCGGGGCCAGAAGCATAGGCGGTAAACGCGCCTCCTAGCGAGGTTGCGCGGGCTCCAAAACCAAACTCATCAAAGTTTCCAGCCGTCGCCGTAGACCCTCCAAAGAGGACCATAGATAGCGAAAACAGGACGATGAACTTTCTCATAGACGAATGACAACCTCTTGAATGACTTCTTCAAATCGCTTCGATAAAGAACGCGCGCCTCGATCCATTTCCTGGGCTAAGACCCTAGAATTTTTTGCGAAGCTTCGAAAGACGAATGAAGGCTCTCCTTTTACGGTGCAAAATCGGCGCCAAGATCTTTATTCCTTATAAATAAATAATAAAGCCGCTCAATGACTACTTTTTAGTCGAAGTACGAGACGATCAGAATTAAATAACCCAATTCTGTTTCACCCATTTTCAGGATTTTTCCATATATGGGTGAAGCCTGCGACGAGCGTCGAACTTTCTCCCACACTTTGCGCATGGACAGTCTGTTTGGGGTGTGTTACGCCAAAAAGAGTGAATTCAGCGATCGGGATAGAACGCATGTTTGCGACCAACCATGAACGAAAAATATGGATTCCTCCCAAACGTCGAGGGGAGCCCGATAGACAATTTTGCACGCGCCTTGGGATCTCACCCTTGTTGGCCCGGCTCCTCTACCAACGCGATCTCCGCGACCTGGACGCCGCCGCGTCTTTCCTTCGTCCCGCCCTCAAAAAACTGCATGACCCAAGCCTGATTCCTAACGTCGATGCCGCGACTGACCGCCTTTGCGCCGCCATCCGCGCCAAAGAACCCATTCTCCTCTTCGGTGACTACGACGTCGATGGAATCACTGGCTCCGCCGTTCTAAAACGTGTCCTCAAAGCTCTCGGCGCCGTCGTCGAGGTCTACATCCCCGATCGCTTCACCGACGGCTATGGCCTCGGTATCGCCCCCCTCGAACGGATCTTCAAAGCTCACCAAAAACCCCGCATCGTGGTGACTATCGACAATGGCGTCGTCGCCTTCGATCCCGCGGAATTTTTGAAGTCGAAAGATATCGATCTCATAATCGCCGACCACCACCGAATGGAGAAAGACCGCCTACCAGAGGCCTGCGCAGTGCTGCACCCCAAGGTCTCCGGGAGCGTTTACCCAAACAAAAATCTCTGCGGCGCGGGCGTCGCATTTAAGCTGGCTTGGGCCACCGCTCGCCACTTCCATGGAGGCGGCAAGGTCCCTCCCCATCTCAAAAAGCTTCTCCTCGAATCCATGGCCCTCGTCGCTATGGGCACCGTCGCTGACGTGATGCCCCTGACCGGTGAGAATCGAACCTTCGTAAAGCATGGTCTCATTGCCCTTGAATCCGGTCCAACTCCTGGGCTCAAAGCGCTGCTCGATAAATCAGG
>JARGOJ010000289.1 GCA_029210225.1 Planctomycetota bacterium | reverse complement strand
AACAGGGGGTCAAAATCGATAGGGGGACCTAGTCCCCCTGCGAATAAAATAGCTGAGTAAGTTTTGCTCAGGGGCCGGATTCGAAATGGCGAAGCCATGAGGACGAGGCGAGCAAAACAGGGGGTCAAAATCGATAGGGGGACCTAGTCCCCCTGCGAATAAAATAGCTGAGTAAGTTTTGCTCAGGGGCCGGATTCGAAATGGCGAAGCCATGAGGACGAGGCGAGCAAAACAGGGGGTCAAAATCGATAGGGGGACCTAGTCCCCCTGCGAATAAAATAGCTGTCCTCTATCCTAAAACCGCGAGTCGTGAGCTTCTCCTCTACCCTGAGAACGCGAATCGCGAGCTTCTCCTCCTAGAAGCCAGGGGCTGCCGGATCGCGCCAGAAAAACAATGTTTTTCACCTGGGAACAAACATTTGCTCTGGGGCTGCGTATCCAAGAACAACGAATTCATAGCAAGAGATGACAAAACGCGTGAGAAGCGCGATTAGGTAAAAGAGGAGATCATGAACATGAGAAAGAACACGCGCTTAAGCGTTCTCGTGCTCGCCCTGGCCATGGGAGCCTTTACGGGCCAGGCTTATGCCCAAGAGAACATTCGCACCCTCGATAAGAAATTTCGTGAGGTCGCTAAGAACTCTATTCCCAAGACTGTGCTTGTCAAAAGTTACGTCGGCGCCGGCAAGGCTCGCGCTGGATACGGCACAGGGGCGATCATCAGTAAAGATGGTTATATCCTCACCTGCTCTCACGTGATCGATATCGCAACCTCAGTCGAGATTGTCCTCGCAGACAAGACCGTCTATAAGGCGAAGGTGCTCGGTAAGAACAAGCGCCAGGACTACGCTCTGCTCAAGATTGAGCCTAAGAAAGAGCTTCCTACCTTTGAAATCGGCAGCTCGGCGAAGGTCGTTGCTGGTCAATGGGTTGTGGCCCTCGGTCACCCCGGCGGCCCTTACGCTGATAAGCAACCTGCTTTCGCAGCGGGTCGCGTCACTCGCTTGCACTGCAAGCTCCCAGTTCAATTCATGCAGCGTTATTACAACGACGCGATTCAAACAGACTGTCCCATCTACGCTGGAAACTCCGGTGGCCCTCTCGTCAGCCTAGACGGTAAGTTGCTCGGATTGAACGGCGCGATCCTCCAGATCAACGACAACGCCTACGCAGTGCCTATCGATCAGGTCATTGCGCAGCTCAAAGTCATGAAGGCCGGCAATGATATTGCTGGTGAGCAAGCGGGACCTGAGGCTTTTGCTGAAATGCGTAAGTTCATGAATCCTGGTGATATGGACGGCATGCAGAAGAAAATGATGGAAAACCTCGGCAAGCTCTTTGGCGGCAACGGCAAAGACGGCAAAGGTATGGACCTGGGCAAAATGATGGAGCAGTTCGGCAAGATGTTTGGCGAGCAAGGTCCTGTCAAAGGCAAAGGCGGACAGAATCCTTTCGGTGGCGGCGACCTCGACCTCAATAAAATGATGGAAGAGTTCGGCAAGATGTTCGGCGGCAACGGCAAAAACGGCGAAGGCATGGACCTTGGCAAGATGCTCAAAGACTTCGGTAAGATGTTCGGCGAGAACGGTGGCAACGGCAAGAACCCCTTCGGCGACCTCTTCGGAAACGGCCAAAAGCCCAAAGCAAAAGTTGCTCCTAAGAAAGTGCCTGCTGGCAAGCGCGGATACCTCGGTATTGCTCCTGCTTCAGACAGCGACACTCAAGAGCTCGGCGGCGTCCTCATTGGCAAGGTTGTCCAGAACAGCCCCGCCTCAAAAGGCGACGTTCGTAAAGGCGACATTGTGATCGCTGTGAACGGCCAAAAGACAACGACAATCAACGATATGAAAAATGCCCTCGCTGGTAAGAAGGTTGGCGACAAGATTGAAATCCAAGTGATTCGCTCTCGTCTCCTCGATACCACATGGGTTCGCTCAAAGGTCAAGCTCAACGTCACTCTCGGAGAGCGCAAATAATCAACGCCAGCAAATAAGAAAGGTACAGTAAGCCATGAAAAGAATAGCTCTATTCTCAAGCCTTGTCTTGTCCCTGGCGTTGCCTATGGCAGCTCAGGCTCAGGAGAAGAAGGTTGAAACCCAGCCTAAGAAAATCAAAAGCCGCAATCAGGTGCTCCGGGAGACCTTCGCCGACATCGCTCAGAAGACCCGAGGCAACACTGTTAAAGTGCAAGTCAACGGCGAGAGCACGGGTTACGGCGTGATTATGGAAGGCGGCCATGTTCTGACCGCGTCCTCCATAGTGAAGGGCGCCAAAGCCGTTCAAATCCTCGGCCTCGACTACAAAGCCAAAGCCACTGTGCTTGGTGTTGACAATAAAAATCACATCGCTTTGCTCAAGATCACCAATCGCAAGGCTCAGGCCGGCGTGGCTCTTGGCAAGTCGAAGACGCTCTTCATTGGTCAATACGTGATCACCGTTGGTCAAGGCGAAGAGCCTCTCGCAGTCGGAGTGGTCAGCGCAAAGAATCGCCGAGTCAGTAAGAGCGCTCGCAAGGGTGGTGGAAACTTCCTCGCCGAGCTCTTCGGCGGCGGCCAAGGCCCAACAGGCTCTACTCAGAACTACTCCTCTATCATTCACCACGACTCGAAGATCAATAAGAAGACCTACGGTTCACCGGTTTACAACTCCGACGCCAAGCTAGTCGGAATCAACGTCGAGAAGGCCTACCGTGGCTCAGCTTACTTTGTGGGCATCGACGAGATCCGTAAGGTCTTCGCCGATCTGAAGTCTGGCAAAGGCGTCCCGGCGCCTCGCCGCGTGGTTCCTAAAAAAGCTCCAAAGGTCGAGCCTGAGACCGTTCCAGCTCCAGCCAATAACAAAGGCTTCCTCGGAATCAACGTCGACACTGTCAATGGTGGCGACGCATTAAAAGGAACTGGATACAGCTTCGGCGCAAGGATCACCGAAATTCACGGACAATCTGGCGCTTCCAAGGCCGGCGTGAAGAAGGGCGACATTGTTGTCGGTGTCAACGGCACTGTCATCAAGAGCTTCGAGCAGTTCGTGAGCCTGATGAAGGGCAAGAAGGTCGGCGACACCTTGGTTTTAACGATCATTCGTGGTGGTTGGAAGCGCGATGTCTCGGTCACTTTAGGACGCCGTCCTAACTGATCTTTTCCTCTCTCTTAAAGCCATGATTATTCCCGCGTTTCAACATTGATTGAGGCGCGGGAATCGTTTCATTCAGGACTTCTAATTATGCACGTATTACTCACTGGAGCGTCCTCAGGGATTGGCGAGAGCCTCGCGATCGAAATGGCCAAGCTCGGCTTCGACCTGACCCTCGTGGCCCGACGAAAAGAGAAGCTTGAAGCAGTCGCAGCCAAGTGTGCCGGGGTGAAGACCTTCATCTACACTCAGGATCTCTCTGATTTAGATGGCATCGATGCCCTTCTCGAAAAGGCCCGAGAGGCCCATGGTCCGATTGATATCCTGGTCAATAACGCCGGGGTGCAAATCGTTGGACGCACTGAAGAGATTGACTTTGACGACGCTCAATGGTTATTGAACATTGATGTCCTCGCGCCCTTTAAGCTCACCAGTCGGGTCTTGCCTGAGATGATCGCTCGCAAGACCGGAACCATCGTCGATATTGCGAGCCTCGCCGGGCTTTGTCCGGTTCCCGGAATGTACTATTACAACGCCGCCAAAGCCGCTCTTGGAGCTGCGTCAGAGTCGTTGCGCCCGGAGGTGAAGCGCCACAATATCCATGTCTTAACGGTCTACCCCGGGCCGGTGAAGACTCCTATGGCAGATCGCGCCTTGGATCACTATGAGAAGGATCCGCTCATGGGAATGCCGGTAGGTGACTCGGTGAAATTGGCCAAGTTGATCCTGAAGGGGATCCGCAAGAAGCGCGCACGTATTATCTATCCGTTCTTCTATAGCTTGTCTCGGTGGTTTCCCATTGTGGCCCGTTGGATCGTCGACTTTGTCTCGCCGATTCCGGAGTCGAAGAAGGCCGACGGGGCGGCGAAAAGCGAACCCGGGGTTTAAGGGGCCTCTGGGATTTGGTGAAATTGAATGAGGCGCATCGCTTAACACTCTCTATGCTCGCGGGTCATTAAGACGCGTGAGAAGCGCTGGAACTCAAATCTGTGTTGACCATTGATCAGGAGATCTAATGACGGCCTTGCGGACGCTTTTGAATGACTCTCAAGGGAGATTCGAAGAGCTGGCGAAGAAGAAGATCTTCCTGAGCACAGGAATCCTCAGCCAGGGCCTGGGCTTACTCGGCTACTCCAAAGCAGGGCATGAAGAGGCGGCGCAGTTCTTTGAAGATCGCGGTTGCTCCCCGGCAGATCTGAGTCTTCTGCTCGATGTTTTGGAGGACGAGACATGCCCTCAGGTCATTCATCTTGGGACTCTGATTGGTATTCTCGGGGCCTCATGGACTCGGGACGACCTCGGGGACGTACTTAGGAACGCACGGATTTCGGTCTACGGCACAGATGGCTCCCGAGGCGAGGTCGGCGCGAAGGATTGTGACCCGGAGGAAGGGCTACTCAGGAAGCTGCGAGATTCAGAGATGACTCCCCGTTTCTTCCGAATGTTGGTGGCCGCAACCATCCGCTGTCTACGGAATCGGGGCCTCTCGATTTCTCACGTCCCCGTCGGCTGGGATACCCGCGATTTGTTTGCCTCTGAGGGTAAGGAAGGGCTCTTTCGTAAGGCGATTGTCGAGGGAGTCCTGGACACTGGCGCTGATGCCCTGGTCATGGGAATCACTCCCATCGCTGTCAGCAGTTATATCCTCGCAGCTTTACAAGGGGACTACGACAACGTCACCCTGTCCTTTAACAAAACAGCCTCTCACAACCCTCCTTCCCACGACGGCCTGAAGAGCTTTTGTGTCGATTGCGACCGAGATGGCGTGCTCCGAGTGAGGAAGCTGCAACCCCTCGAAGAGAGCGAAATGACCGCTTATCTATTCAGCGAAGCGGTCTTCGGTGAGGATCACAGCGAGCGGGGTAACGAGCTTGATATTCGTGAGCGGGCTGAAGACTTGCTCCGAGAGATTTTTAGTGACCATGAAAACAGGGGCACCGTCCCTGGAGAGCTTTGGCAGAGTTTTGCCTTGGTTTACGACGGGTCAAACGGCGCCGCCGCGAATCCGAACATGGTGTCCGTGTTAAGGGAGGTCTTTGGCTCTCAGAGCACTGCGGCCTGTCACTTTGAGTTCTTATCCTGCGAGCCCAACGGTCGGAATATCAACGATCACTGTGGAGCGGGGGCTCTTGAAGGCTGCGAAGAGTTGGCAGAAGCAGAGATCATGGCACGCTTTGGCGACTTTGCCTCGATTCAAGCGGTCTGGGGCAAGGGACGAAGCCGCCGAGAGCAAAGCAAGAAGGACGGCCGGCTGGCTTTTGGATTGGCCACCGACGGTGATAGCGACCGCAGTTATGTCTTCTTCTACGATCCGTTCCGAGACACTCTGCGCTTCCTCGATGGAGACGCCTCGATATTGTTGCAGGTCCAGGATGGTCTCGACCGAGGCACGCTGACCGAGGGGCTGGCGGTCGCGTTCACGATTGAGAGCGCGGCGACTTTTGCAGAGGAGCTGATTAAGAGGGCGCGGGCGACCGTGAAAAGCTCGTTCGCGCTGTATGGTCAAGAGCGCGACCCAGAGACTCTGCAATTTGTCATGACCCCTGTCGGTGATAAATGGGTTTTAAACATTGGTCCTGCGATTGGTGGGGAGGCGACGGGTCACATTATTCGTCCGGTGGAGGTTAAGGACTCTTCGGGGCGTTGCCACGAGGTTCATGCGGGGAATGGCCCCTTAGGGTTGATTACGACCCTCGCAGCCTTTGAGCGTCGTATCATGGGGCTGAGCGGGGAGCCTTTGGAGCTGGCCTTAAATGAATTAGCCAATCCCTATCCGAAGGGTGTGTCTCTGACGACTTATGTTTATTTCGTTGAGCGCGGGCGTTTTTACAAAGATGGTCGGGTTTGGGATCGCTTGAAAGAGCTTTTGGAGGCTTGCCTCGACGAGCACGCAGGGCAGCATCAGCGGGAGATCTCGACCTTTGAGGACGACCCAAACACGCTGTTAATTGTTCTTCGCTCTGGTCCAGAAGTGCTCTGCAGTCTGCATGTGCGGTGCTCGGGAACGGAAGCAAAGATTGGTTTGAAGGCGAGCGCGGCGGAGCTCCCAGAGTTTACGGCTTTGTTCAATGCTCTTGACGATGAAATCTTCTTCTTGTTGGCGGAGACGCTTCGAGATTCGACCTCTGTTTATTGGCAGCGCCAGCGGGTGATTTTGTCGGAGCTTCTTGGAGCGCCCCAAGAGTGGACTGAATTAGAGAAGAAGCTGGCGGAGTCGGGGGAGTCGGGGGCTTTGTTTCAAAGTCAAAATCGATTCCTTCGAAGCGCGTTGTCAAAGCAGCGCCTGGTCATGGTCAATGAAAAAAGGTTGAGCTTGACTGACCGTGGTCAACGTTATGCAAAAGCGCTTGAAGACTGGACTTAGGCATTAATCTAGTTAGAATCACCGCGACAAAATAATTTCCGAATAACATTTCAAAGAAAAGATGGATCAAGGTTGAGAGTCCAAAGGGGCGCTTTACTAAACACCTTGAATACAGAAAGAAGGAACGCCATGGATCTGTTGGAGACCCTGAAAAAACGGGGCTTCGTCGAGCAGATGACCGATGAGGCCGGGCTTATAGAACATCTTGCCAAAGGTCCCAGTTCGGTTTATATCGGCTTCGATCCGACGGCGGATTCATTGCATTGTGGCAGTATGGTTCCACTGATGGCTCTCGCTCATTTACAGCGAGCGGGGCATAGGGTGCTCCCTCTTGTCGGAGGCGCGACGGGTCTTATTGGTGATCCTAGCGGGAAAACAGAGCTTCGCAAGTTGCTCTCCGCGGAGCAAATCAAGAAGAACATTGAAGGCCTCAAAGAGCAAATTGGACGCTTTATCTCCTTTGAGAAGCAAGATGCCAAGATTGTTAACAATGCTGACTGGTTTGCAGGTCGGTCTTACATTGAATTCCTTAGAGATGTCGGTCGTCACTTCTCAGTCAATCGAATGCTGGCCAATAAGACATACAAAGATCGCTTTGAGGGAGAGAATGGACTGAACTTCATTGAGTTCAACTACCAGCTTTTCCAGGCCTTTGACTTTATGCATCTCTACAAGGAAGAGGGCTGCCGAATTCAAATGGGAGGCAATGATCAATGGGGCAATATCTGCGCTGGAGTCGACTTAATCCGTCGGGTCCTGGGTAAAGATGACGCCTTCGCTGTGACCTTTCCTCTTATTACTACGAGTTCTGGCGCGAAGATGGGTAAGACTGCTGACGGCGCCATTTGGCTCGACGCCGCTAGAACCTCTCCTCACGACTTCTTTCAATACTGGAGAAACGTCCCTGATACTGATGTCGATCGTTTCTTGAAGCTCTTCACTTTCTTGGAATTAAGTGAAATAGCGGACCTCACTAAAGACGGTGGTCAGGCTTTAAATGCGGCTAAAGAAAAGCTGGCTTTTGAAGTGACCAAGATTGTCCACGGTGAAGCGGAAGCGAATAAGGCGAAGTCAGGGGCCCGCGGTGAAGTCAGCGCCATGCCTACAGTGACGGTGAATAAGTCCGACTTTGATGGCGACGGGCAGGGTATTCTCAATGTTTTCTCGAAGATTGCTGAGATGGCCAAATCCAACGGCGATGTCCGTCGAGCCATTCAAGGCGGCGGTCTCTACGTGAATGACGAGAAAGTCACGGACCCTAAGGGGAGCTTGACTTTAGCGGATTTCAATGACGACGGAGACTGCTTCCTACGCTTCGGGAAGAAGAAAAAGAAGCGCCTTAAACTCGCCTGATTTCTTCACTGTTTACCGGTGAAATCAAAGAAAGAAGCCAGCTCTAGTGAGCTGGCTTCTTTTGATGGTTTTTATTCGCTAGAAGACCTGCGTGGAGCCTTGAGTTTCTTCAACGTTTTTTTGCGTGTGGGACAATTTTTAGTGGCTTGCCTAATTCGTCGATGATTTTGTAGCCGCCCAGTGAATGGACGAGGAAATGCAAGCCGTCCATAGCAGGCAGCTTGGTGAATTGGACTGTGATCTGCCCTTTGAGCTCTTTTGGGAAGTTAATTGTGCGCCGCAGTTTTTTGGAGATCTTCGCAATGAGCTTGGGAATCGTTGTTTTGTGATCGGATAAGGTTAGAGCAAGCTGAGGCGCAATGTAGTATTGCCTATCTCTGACTTCAACCCGGCACCGGGCTAAGGCCGCGATCACTCTGAGCGCGTCCCATGGAGAGACGTCGCGAAGATTGACTGATACCTTCTCCTTGACTTGGGAATTGACGACAATCTTGACACCGGCAGCTCGACTGATTTGATCCATAACTTTGGAGAGCTCAAGGTCGATGACGTCAACGTTTATCTTCTTGCTTTTACTAGCGGCGAGCGGCTTGGGATCCGCAGGCATGAATGCCTGGGCGAGCTTCGCTTTGGCTCCAACGATATGGAGCGGACTGTTGGCGACAACCCTGAGGAACTTGCCATCTTGCTCGATCGTGACGGCCCCCAATTGTTGGGCGACTGTCACGATTAAATCGTCCGGATAAAAGTTCTTAGCCTTCACTGATGAGATTGGCTGGTCTTTGAGATTCGGGCCAATAATGAGATTGATCTTGCTGCTTCTCGTCAATCGAATGAGGGCTTTGTGCACGGTCGTCTTTTTTAGGTTGAAAGAATTCTTTGGGGCTTGAGTGAAGAGGTAAACCTTAGGAGAGACTTCTTTCACCCGGCCGTGAATGAGAGTGGCGAAGACTTGGAAGGCCTGATCCTGCTCTAGGGGACCGAGTTTTAAGGTCAGCCTCGCTTTGACCGCTGGATCGACGAGGACGTTCAACTTGAGCTGCCGTCCTAGCTCATCGCAGAAGTCGCGGAACTTCATGCCCTTTACATCAACGTCAATCTTGCCTGCAGTGACTGTGATTTTGTTTTTGTGTTCTTTCTCTTGCCCATAAACTGGGGCTGTCAGAGCAGGGAGAGAAAGGAAAAGGATGATGGGGATGAGCTTGCGAATCATGATAAATCCTTGGAATTAAGCAGTAATGAATGTAAACAGCGGAATTTCTCGACATTTTTGCTGCGTTATTATGAGGGAAAGTGGCATTCTTCAGAAGAGCTATCCTGAATGGCC
>JARGOJ010000288.1 GCA_029210225.1 Planctomycetota bacterium | reverse complement strand
TCGCCTGAAGCCTGGTGGCACTGGTAAAGTCGTCATCAACAAGCGCGAGATGGACCACTATTTTTACCGTCAACAAGACCGTAAGAATGTCGTTGATCCCATGAAATTGACCAAAACAATGGGCAAGTTCGATGTCTTCATCAATGTTGATGGTGGCGGAATGTCCGGTCAATCTGGAGCAGCACGCCTCGGCGTCTCTCGCGCTCTCGCTAAGTTCAACCCAGAACTCAGTGACATGCTTCGCGGCAACGGCTTCCTCACTCGTGATGGTCGTCAGAGCGAACGTAAGAAATACGGTCAACGCGGCGCTCGCGCTTCGTTCCAGTTCTCAAAACGTTGATCTGGGCCGTTTTCGGCACTTGACTATAAAGAATATTCTTCTTCCAAAGGCGGGGTTTCCCCGCCTTTTGGTCGTTCAGAGTATTTAATCGGGAGAACCCATGACCCAAGCCTTCCTCCAGACCTCCTTTCCCAGATTTGTCTTCCTGTCAATTTTTCTCGTTGTCGCGTCTGCGAGCTTTGGCGACGACGAGAAATCACCGGAAACGGAGAAGGTTCCCGGATACCTGGGAGTCTATATGGAAGCGGCGCAGGTCAGTAAAACAAGGGGAGCCATTCGCCTTTCTCTCGTCGTGCCCAATTCGCCGGCCGAGCTCGGTGGCCTAAAAAACAACGATATGATCCTGGGATTCGAGGGCCGGGTCTTCAATGGGTCCAAAGATAAGGTGCTCGAATCCTTCAAGGCCTATCTAAAGGGCAAAGCTGCGGGGGAAAGCCTCACTCTCACGATAGAACGCGTAGAGAGCACCGCGAGCTGGACGCTCGATCAGAGCAAAGTCAAGGCAAGAACTGGGCCCCGACTGCCAAACTTAGACGGGATCCTGGAAAGAAATCTTGGCAAGACGCTCTCTCTGACTGCAAAAAGGCAGAAGCGAAACTTCGTTCTAAAAGTCAAACTCGGGGCACGGGCGAGGAACGCACTCGCAAAGCTTCCTCAGAATTCCACGCTCCGTCCGGGCCATGAAGATTTGCGGTGTCGTGAAGATGCGATTGTTAAGAAATGCCTCTCTCTTCCTCTACTGAAGAAGACCTTTCAGGATGTCCAGGAGCGCTTTGAAAAGGATGAGCACAAGAACGACAGCTTTCGCGCCAGGACTTTTCGATATCTTCATCGGGCTCCTACGAGAGTGCCCGGCTTTGGTCGTCAGCTCGGTGAGTCTTGGCGAAGTTGTGCCCGTTCGAAAACACTTGTTGGAATCCTCGAGCCAATGCTTGTGCTCTTGGATGAGTCGGAGAAGCGATACAAAGAGGCGCTTCGAACGATACCTGGGAGGCTCGCTCGTCCGAAATCTGGAGCGACCGTCCATGACCATCTCAACTATATTATTCGACATATGGAGCGAGCGGCCCATTTCCGATCAGCGGCGCTGAAGAGGCTCTCCAAGGAGGAGCGGGCATTTTTGGCGAAGGAAGGCTTCGAAAATTTGAAGTCTCGCTTCACTGAGAGTATTTACCTTCATACCGATCCGAACAAGGACCGCTGGCGGATAAACCTGAGGGTCTTGGACTTACTGGGGAAGATCGATTCGGCCTTGCTGAGTCGGGGGAGTCAGGAGCTTCTGGTTTTGGGAGATCGGGGGTACCTGGGACAGCTAAAAACCGATCTTTCGGCTTTTTACAAGGGGACGCTTCAGAACTCGATTTTGTATGCGGTCGACCATTCGATAGGGTCTGTGAGGATACTAGGGACGGGCCCGGACGTATTGAGGGCCCGGGCCAATCTGGTGATCGATCTTGGGGGCCATGATGTCTATGCCGCTCCGGTCGCGGCGGCACGGGGGGATGAGAACCCTGTGGCAGTGTGTTTGGATTTGGCAGGGGACGACCAGTATCAATCGACGACTGATGGGAACCTTGGAGCGGGCATCCTAGGTTTGGCGATGTTGGTGGATCTTGAAGGAGACGATGTTTATTTGAGCAGTGCCTCGGGAAGCCAGGGGATGGCCTTCGCTGGGGCTGGCTTTGTGATTGATTGGTCAGGGAACGACGATTATCGGGGAGCTGCCTTGTGTCAGGGATCAGTGCTTGCGGTCGGTGTGGGGGCCTTGTTGGACTTCTCTGGTGACGATGTTCTGAGTGGGACCCTTTATTCCCAGGGTTTTGCGGGACCGTCTTCGGTTGGGCTTTGCCTGCAAAATGGTGGTGATGATCGATACCTGGGAGGCATGGGGCAGGGGAGTTCTTATGGAAGCAGGGATGTTTACCAGGGATTTTGTCAGGGGGTGGCTTGTGGTTTTCGAGGATATGCCTCTGGGGGTTTTGGAGCCTTGCTTGATACCGGGGGTGACGACCGCTATCTCGCCGGGAATTTCTCTCAGGGGGGCGGCTATTACTTCGGCATGGGTTTGCTTTGGGATTATGGTCGATCCGATGATCGTTTTGTAGGGAGTCGATATGCTCAAGCGTTCTCGGCGCATTCGGCCATTGGATTTTTGTTGGATGATGGTGGTGATGATCGATACCAGGGAGTGATCGGAGCCTTGCAGGGGGCGGCTTGGGACTTGTCGATTTCTGTTTTTATCGACGAGGCGGGGAATGATGATTATTGGGGGATGAACGCGTTTTCGTTGGGGGCGTCGGCTCACAATGGCCTTTCGTTTTTCTTCGATCATGGCGGTTGCGATCGATATAGGAATAGCCAAGGATTAGGTCGAGCGGGGCCGAATGATTATCATGGAGGGGTGAGTTTAAGCCTCTTTGTCGATGCGGGCGCTGAGAAGGATCGATACCTGGGACCGGGAATGGCGGCGTTTTTTAGCGACCGTCGTGCGCGCTTGCGAGGCAAACTTGGTCTGGTCGTCGATGTGAACGGAGATGCAAGCTGGACGGGGAAGCAGTTAAGGGAGTGGTTGGGATCTGATTTGAAGAACTATGAGGGGAGTGGGAAGAGGCGAAAGAAGTAGATCTATATATATAGATGATAGACGTGTCGAATATTTGTCTGGAAGATCTCAGCGTTGAAGGATATTCTTTCTGATGATTTCTTAGTTTTATCTTTCATAAACTTTGAAATCCCATTTGGGAAGATCTCTAAGCCCTTATAAATTAGGCTTTTAGCTGTACTCAAAAGTTTTTTGAAAAGAAGCGCAAGATATTGGGTCTTCATGACGTCTTGTTAGTTGTAAACACGAGGCATAAAGAACCAGCCTTGATAGACAATCAATCCGGGACCGTAGGAGAATGAAAATGAGTTTAGGAAGAAATGGAATTCTGGCTTTGTTAGTTGGGGCAAGCCTGATGTTTGCAAACACTGCATATGCACAGGGAACAACAACTCCACCAGCTGGTGGGTCGACCGCTTCAAGTGGAGCGAACCAAAATTTAGATTTGCCTGAAGAGGGACCTGCCAACGGCGAGATCACAGAAGAAAACGTTCCAACTCCTCCTCCGGAAGAGCCAGATCCAGAAGAAGAGCCACCAACATTCTACGGGGAGCCAATTCCTACAGAGAACGCAACAATCTTTTATGTGGTTGATACCAGCTGCTCAATGGGTTGGGATCGTCGCAGCTATGTCGACGACGAAGGAAACTCAAGAACAGGATATCGGATTGATCGTGCGAAGTCTGAGCTTCGTAAGGCGATTCGTTCACTGCCAAGGAACTTCAAATTCAACATGCTTGGATATGGTTGTTCAATTCAGCGCTTCCGTAATGGAATGGTTGACGCCGACGCTGGAAACAAGAACTCGGGAATTGCATGGGTCAACGGTCTTCGCCCAAGTGGTGGAACAATGACGGGTCCTGCAACAGCTCAAGGGCTCGCTGACAAGCAAAACAAGTCAGTGATCTTGTTGACAGACGGCGCGCCGAATTGCGGAGCGAGTTCATACAGCGGTCACAAATCAGTGATTGCCAGTAACAATACGCAGAATGCGATTGTGACTGTGTTCGGTATCGGAGCGTCAGGAAGTTTGCGAACCTTCTGTCAGGACGTTGCTCGGGATAATGGCGGAAACTACGTCGACGTCCCTTGACCTTTCTAAGCAAAACAATGCTTGAAGGGAAACAAGACCTGACTAAGAAGAGTTGCGAAATTCATGGACGCGGTTGATCACGGAGTGTGATCAACCGCGTATTCGTAACCGAGTCTGAAAAGGTTTAGGGAATGGGATTTAGAAGACGGACTGTCGAGAAAGAGGGAAGAGAATGATCCGCAAAGCTGTTCATACAATGCGAACGGCCTTTCAACGAGGCTACGCACCAACGAAGGACGACCAGCGTGGTTCCATGCTGCTCGTCTCTTTAGGCATTTTGACGTTGCTTTCGATTATGGCCGTGGCCTTTGCCATGATGATGAATCTTGAGAAGAAGGCGACTCAAAACTATGTCGATGGAGTGAAGGCGAGGCTTATTGCTGAAGGCGCGCTTGAGCGGGCGATCGAGGAGAAGCGTCGTGATGTTGTGTCACGTATGTATTCCGATCGTCAGAACGAGTTTGCTCAAACGGATTTCTGGTTGCCTCTAGAGGTCACGTCTGACCAAGTGAATCCTGTTGATCCCTACCGTCCGAGCATGGTTGGAACAATGGGCCGGTCATATCAGGATGGCGCGGATCGTTACAAGATCAAAGTCATCGATACCCAGGCGCAATTCAACCTCAACAGCAGTCACAGCGAGATCATGTACAAGGCGATGCTCTCTTCTCTTGGAGAAGCGATTAAGGGCTTCGTCGCTGGCTACAACGCTAAAATTACCGCTGCGGCCCAGGCAAAGAAGCTTGAAGACTTTCAAGACTTGCTCTTCCCAATCGGAAATCCGATCGAACGAGCCGAATACCCGATTCTTACACCCGAAGAGAAGGCCAACGGTGCGATTTCTCAGACGGGTGTGAATGCGATTTGGGAGTTACGTCAGGCCAAGGAAGGTCAGCGCTTCAAGACGAAGTCTGAGCTACTCGAATGTATGCCTAGAGCCGACTATCGCTTGCTTCGCGATTTTGTCACCTCACAATCTTGGTTCGATCCAGACGCCGTGGATACTTCTGGACCCTCACCACTTCAGTGTTTTTCAAATGGAAGCCCTCTCGGTCGCGTCATTCAAGCGATCCATAAGGGTGGAGAGAATCCAACCGCGACTTTTAGAGCCCCTATCAACATTAACTTAGCTCCCAAGCCAGTTTTGATTTCCGCGCTTGCCCCCGTGTCGGGACGGGCCATTTACCTTTACTCGGGTCAAACGACGACGACAGAGCTCGATGCTGGAAACGCGAAATACGACAATCCATTTGGAGTCGCTGGAAAAGAGCATGTTTATGCGGGAACACCGTTCGCGACAGACCCCGGTATTCAAACAACTCAATTGAACGCGGCATACGGCACCGTGAAGTATCTCGTCTATCTTCCTCCGCTTGGATATCAGGCAACGGGCGTGAATAAGATCATCCTGCACCCCTTTGTGACCGAATTGGCTCGCGTCATTGACGAGCATCGCAAAGTTGCTCCGTTTAAGAGCTTTGCCGAGTGGGATCGATTTGTCGAAGAGGTCGTCGGGAACATGCCGAACTTCCCCAATCCTACGGATGGTCGATACAAGCCAGTGCTGTTTGGCTATAGCAATTCAACTTCAGGTGCAGCGCTCTATCAGGTGACCGATGGCACCGCAGCAAAGTTTTTCAACGCAACCAACGATGTGGGTCGACACTTTGGGGAGTGGTTCAAGAGAGCGTATTTAGGGATGCTGAAGTCTAACTTCAATCCGAACGGCCGCTTCTCGCAGATGAATCCAGATTCCGCTGTCTACACTGAAGTTGGCAAGGGAAACTTGAAGTACCTTGTTGCTAAACTGCAGTTTGGCTCGACAACGACCGGCGGAACAGCCGACAAAAACGATATTGAGACTCAAACCACCGAGTGGTGTTTCGGATCGAAGGGTGTCTTCGAGATCATCGCGCTTGGTGAGATCATGCAAGCGAAAGCGGGGCAGCCCGTAGAAATTCACGCTCAAGAGAAGTTGAGGACAGTCCTTCAGATTTTCGACCAATTGACTCACACAACCCAACGGCAATTTGCCCGGTTTGGGCAAGCTGGTCCGGGTCTTAGCCCTGGAAATATTGGTAAAGAAGGATTTCCTCAAATTGACGGAGACCCACTGAATAACGGCGATCCGGCTCGTTACAACATGGCCACTATGCCCGTTCCTAACATACAACTCGGCAGAAATAGGGGGTCTTCCTGATGTGGCCATGGCGGACATTTCAACAGGTTATCTTGCGTTGAAAACTCACTACGCGGCGGATTACAAAAAGGGTGGAACCTTCGCTGAAGAGTTTTACGATTTGTCTCTTGGCACGAGTAATTATCCTCGACCTGGTGGAGACGGATATACAAACACGGCCTCCGATACCCTGCTAGAAACTCGTTTCGATTTTTACCGAAGCGGGCGCTCTATGAACATTGGCGGAAATCTCTATACAGGAATTTCTAAGCCGGATCAATTTCCTGCTGAGGCCGGTGTAAGGAGAATCGCGAGAGCGGCAGCCGATGTCGCTGATGGTCGTTTTCAAGCGGCCACTCCGACCCTCAGACCAAACAATGATTTTTATAGCACCCAACTCACGTCGAATATGGCTGCGCCAATACCAATGGCTCTGCAGACTTCGAGAGATCGAACAATGCCGTATTGGTTAACAAGCTCAACAACCTATATAGAGCTTGAAGATCGCTGGTACTTTGACTTTATTCACGCCGATGGCCTTTACTCGAGTGACCATCGTCGGAGACCACACAGCAACAACTCACCCGTCAATCTCAACTATTTGACGTACCGGGCCACTTATAGAGAAGATCGTCCCATTGGATCGGCTCTGCCACCTCAGAGGGACCCAACGGATTTAACTTCACAGACCGCGGCGGCGCTCCTCGCGAGAAGGCTGCGCGGAACGGACAAGGATTGGTCTGAACGTGGGAATATGAATGCGACCAAAGGCATCGTGAGTTTTTGGTACAAGCCTGACTTTGATTGGTCTCTCCAACCTGGAGTTCCCAAGCCGACTCCTCGCTATTGCGGATTCTTCTCCTCGACTCATGTCGCTGAGCCAAAGCTTGAAATCGCACAACCTGGACAGTATCAGGGTGACACGAATTCGGCAACGGATGTGCTTGAATCTCGCTCCTTTCGCGGAACTCAGATGTTCTTCACGAGAAAGCCCGATGGCGCTCTGCGGTTCTCACGACTCTACTTCGAGGTCGTCGGTGACCAAAGAGGAGCTGCAGACGCGAATATCAGCCGAGAACTGTCTCGCATCGTCAATCCGTACTACAATTTGCCTAAGAAGGCGCATGGCCAGACTGAGGAGCAAGAACTGACAAAGGAATACTTAACCCTTGCTCAGTATAAAGCTGAGGTTGAGAAGTATTACACGATCGTCAACAAGTCCATCTCTATGGGTACGATTCAAACTCAAGCTGATTGGGCTGAGCCGTATTTCTTCCCCTGGCCTCCGCAAGAGTGTTTCCTTCCTAGGGACGCGACACAGTACTCAGCCACGCCGAATCGTCAACAAATCGATTTGCAAATGAACGCCTCAGCCATCAAGACTGCGCGATATGACAGCTTCGCTGGATTCTCCACAAATCGTAATCTCCTAAGTCTGAAGAAGGGCAATTGGTATCTCTTCACTGTCGCTTGGGACGACGCCATCGCGGACGAAAACAGGCGTAGCGCCATGTGGATTGACGGGCAAGAATTGACGACGATCACGAAATCAAGAAAGCCCGTCGGTGGAACTCAAGACTATGAGGCCTACGATTGGGCACTCTCAAACCAAGGTCCAAGAATTCGCGCTCCTCAAATCTCTCCACCCGTTGATCCAGCCGTGTCAACGGCTGTGACGAAGGAGAATGAAGCGCAAAAAGTGAGGCGTGCAACCTTTGTGCGTCTAAACCAAGAGATCAATATGGCTGTTGAAGATGCCCTTCGCGATCAATTGACGGTCGGTGGATTCCGACGTCGCTTGGTGAGCCAAGGACAGGGCGCCGGACTCTTCAAGCATAGCTCGAAGCCTACGGAGGTTTCCTTGTCTGCCAATGGAACGATGGATGACTTCGTTGTCTATGGTCTCGATCCGAATCGGGTGGCCACACGCCTGACAATGCCAGATCCAGGTGACCATGGCGCCCGGCCACGATACTTCGAAACCGGTCGCTGGACCCAAAGAATGCCGGAGTTCGTGAGCGTCTACGACTCGAACAAAACTCCCATCCGCATCTTGGGAGCGTACTTTGAAGGTTACATGCCTTATCAGAAAGCGAACGTTGGGGCGACGAACATCACCTATGACACGGACGCTCGAATTCAAGTTGAGTTCTTCACCTCCAAAGATGGTGGTGCCCTGGGCACAACTGGAACCACCGGCGGTGGTGGCGGTGGAGGCACACCGGCGGCGTTGGTTCCTGTTGGAACTCCAAAGACTTGGGGTCCCGGTGGATCGGCCTTCTTGTTGCCGCAAAGCGCACTCGCCGATACGAGTGTTTCCTTGGCCTTCGATTTGAACGCTGACGAATCGCTGATTTATCGGGTGTCTATGAGACCTGGAACACAGCCTCGTGGGACTGAGGAGAAAGAAGGCATCTCGACACCGATTTTTGACTCGCTGACCGTTGTTTACCAACTACCACAACGTAAAGTGCTCATTAAAGAGCGGGTCTTCGATTGAAGCTCATCATTGCCCGGTTGTGTCTTTGAGACACATCCGGGCTTTTTTTTAGGGCTGAAACGATAAACGCACAATGGGATTCCAAATGATGACTAAACTACGATTCGTTGTGATGATCGGATTAACACTCAGTGCTTTTTGCTCCGTGGCGGCGGGGGATGATGGGAACGGCCCAATCATTACGAAGCTGAACCGGAATGGCGCCCTGAACGATATGGCTTTGGAGGTCTACGGCAAGAACTTCGGTTCCGATGCCGCCAATGTCAAAGTATCCATCGACGGGAAGCCATGCATGCTTACCTTTGTGAGCGACACAACAATCATGTTGTTGACCCCCACAAAGGCGAGAATTGGCAAAACGACGCTCTTGCTAACGGTAAAGGGGAAGAAATCAAACCCTTTTCCGATTGAGATCCTAGACCGAGCGAAACTGGGAAAGGACTATTGGAAGCGTGAAACGGAGCGGATGGAGAAGTCCGACCGTG
>JARGOJ010000287.1 GCA_029210225.1 Planctomycetota bacterium | reverse complement strand
AGTTTAGGGGGAGGCGCTTCTCCCAGACCGTCATTAAGGCCCAGCATGGCTCCATAACCGCTTTCTTGGCGAGTGGCTCCCAGCTCACTGTGACGGTGTCCAAGAGCCCGAGCGCCTGCTCTGGGGGCATGTTTAAGACCACCTTGTCAAAGCGCCCGTGACTTCTCCCCGCGGTATCGAAGATCTCAATGGCTCCCCCAGTCTTTTCGATCTTGGCGATCCGCGTCTCCAACTTTATCTCCAAGCCTTCCGCGAGGGCATAGGCCACCTGATCCATAGCCGGAGTCCCCACATATCGCGGCCTGACTAAGTCTTCCTCTAGAAGGTCCGCTTTGAGGCTCCCTCGAACAAAGCGACCGGACCAGACTTTTGCTCTCCCAGCCTTACACCACGCCGCGACGTCCTTTTGGAAGTCCTCTCCCCGAGCGCTGAAGTATTGCGCTCCGTGGTCGAACTGCTCTTTTTCCTCATTTCCCAGACGATGGGTCCTTGTCGAAAGTCGTCCTCCCGGGCGTCGTCCCTTGTCAAAGAGGCTCACCTGGATGCCTTGTTTTTTCAAGGCTTGGGCGCAGCTCAAACCGCCGATTCCAGCACCGATAATGGCGATGCGTCCTTGTTCTTTCATTCCGTGGCTCTCCATCTCGTCGGGCCGCTTGCTCGTTGGATTCTCAATTTTCTCGTCTCCAATAGCCGACAAATACAAGGATTACGACGCCTCACATCTCTGTGGAATGCTCCTTTGACGTCGGTGAAGCGCCGCGACTTTCACGTCATTCAATCGGAGCCGAGAGTCTCTTTTCGAATGAGCTTCGCCGCCGCTTTTAGCATTCCCTTATTGCTATGACCCACGCCCTTCACAGAGACTTTCTCCCACGCAAAGGGCCACGCCTTTTTTGCCGCGACTGTCTTTGCTTGAGCGTAGAAGTGTTCTCCTCTGGCATAGCGATGGGGACCTTGTCGATTCGCCATTTTCGTCGTCCTGAGGTACTTGTGCTTTGGGTTTGTGTCTTGGTCTCCGAGGAGAAGAATGAGAGGAAGCTTGAAGATGCGTTGACTCTTTGAAATCGATTGAGGACTGTTTTCCAGGCCGTAGGGAAACTTGATTGTCTCGTCCACGGAGGTATACCACCCCGCGTTGGCGGCGAAGGCCTTGCGGATTTTGGCGTCTGGACAGAACAAGACGAGACGTTGAACAAACTGAGCCCCTGCGGAGTGACCGTAAATGAAATATCGCGGGACCTTGAAACCATATTGGCTTTTGAAGTGGTCGAAGATCTCATCGATCGCAGTGAAAGACCAATCGTCTCGCTTTCGCGCCCGCCCCTCCCGGTCATAGAGTCCCCCGAGGTTATATTCCGCGCTCTTGGGGTAGTCTTTCGCAGCAAACTCCGGGGCGATCACCAAGAAGCCGGTCTCGTCGCTCTCTTTTATCCACGAATCTCGATAGTCCTTCCCGTTTCGCTTCACGCCATGCATGACGAAGAGAATCGGGCTGGTCTTTTTTAGAGAAGCCGGAGCGTAATACCAAATTTTAATGGGTTTGCGCGTCTTGGACGGTCGCTTATAGAGAAGGTGCCCAGCGCCCTTTTTGAGTGTCTTACTAAAAGGCTTGGCAAAGGCCGCGCTTGGATGCGCGAGCAGAAAAAGCATGGAGACAACGACCAGGCTAGGTCTAGAGTTCCAAGGAAACCCTTTCCTAAGCCTGAGGGCGTTCTGCGCAGAGAAGGAGGAAGGTCTTACCAGGTAAGACAAGCTCAGTCCTCTTCACGAAGCTTCTTTGATATCACTTCGAGGCGCTCTCGCTCCTGAGGAGTGAGGCCGTCAAGACCAACATCCGTGATCTTTGCCAGCAAGACATCCATCTCCTCTCGGATCCGTTTGCCCTCGCTATCTTCGACTTTTGTTTCGTTCGCCATTTTGGTCCTTGGTGCTTTACTCGTAAGTTTTTTGAGTTTGCCAATCGTTATAGACGATGCGCTCGTTTCTTCAAGTCCGAAGGGATTGTACCAGTAACTGATCAAGAACGCGCAAAAGAGCCCCAAAATCGTGAGAAACAAGGGCCACTGTCCAAGCACAATCTTATAGTCTATCGCAAGGGCCCCCAACATTCCTACGATGGCACCACCCAGATGCGCATCATGACCTATATTGCCCCACTTCTTTTTTATTCCCCAGATACTGATTCCGGTGTAGATAATCGCGAAAAGCCAGCCAGGGATGAAAATCGGCAGAAAGATCAGCCCAACACCCATCCCGGGCATCAGAAAAACGGCGGCGAAAACCAAGCCGCTGACCGCTCCCGAGGCCCCAACGGCGCAATAATCGTAATGATGGCGATGCATGAGCAACGAGAGCGCGCTGCCCCCGAGCAAAGAGAAGAGGTAGAGCAGACCATAGGCTAAGGGACCGCAGCTTAACTCCAGCTGCTGACCAAACATGTACAAGGCGATCATATTGAAGAACAAATGGTGGCCGTCAACGTGCAGAAAACCAGAGGTCACCATGCGTTGATAATCGCCGCCGAGAATAGGTCCGGTCTCGAACTGAAAGCGATTCATAAAGCCAAATCGAGTGAATCCCAGATACGAGACATAGGCGTTAACCGCTATGAGCGCATAAGTCAGGATAGGCTCAGTCATTCACCGACCCCTTCCTAAGCAAGGATTATCCTGTCTCATAAGCGTTCCCATGCCTCTAGATCAGTCAAAGATCCCATGTTCATACCACTCTTGGCTTTGACGATCCTGGAAGATCCAGAGCCAAACTCCCTGCTTTGTCTTCACCCTATAATAATCCCGGTCGACGAGTTGATCCCAAAAACCATAGCGAATTCGCTCGGGCCCCAGGGATTGCTCTAAACGCCCCGCAAAAGATGATCCCCTAAGATGCCAAATTCCCTTCTCCCTTTCCTGAATGGAAATCTTCATAGCCCTTGGATAAAGCCGCAGAGGTCGATAAGGCAAACCCGAACGAGGATTTTTTTGAGGACCAGGGGCCTTCGCGAACGGTAAAAATTCAAAGCAACGCTCCGGACGATGATCATCCTGAAGCCGCGCCCAACACAGGTTTTCTTGACCAAGGCGCGAGCTTAAACGATCGAGGAAATCCTCAAAGACCCCCTCTTCTCCCCCGCCAAAAAGCTGCCCCTTATCCCCAGGGTCTTCATCGATCTCAAGAGCCTTTAAATACAGCTTCTCCACAGGATTCTGAAAGCGCAAGCTCTCAAGCTGATTCTCCATCAAGACCAAGGCCTGAGCCGCTCCCATACACGCTCGGCGAAAGGCCAAAGTTTGAATATCCCCATCCAAGTTCAACAAAAATTTCCGAACCCCCCAAGGCCCCCGACTCTTCTGCAACCGCGCATAAATTCTCTCCAAGAGCCGACCCAGCACTTTCAAGAGCCGAGGTCGAGAACGCAAAGGATGATCAAACTCAAAGTTTTCCTCGTAAACAAGCGTCCCCCGCACTCGCTGCAAATCTTCATCACCATCCCCATCCTTCAAAGCCGCCAAACGATTGGGAAGCCGGGGGAAGCGAAGCTCAAGATCGCGCTTTGGCAACGCGAAAACTTGGGCCAAGGTCCTGAGCCCAAGGGCCTCAAGCCATTCAAACTCCCGATATTGCGGCCTCAAAGCCATCACCGGCAAAGCCCCCAAGCTCTCCTCTTCCTCCTCCCCCTCCACACAGAGCGCCTCTTTCGCGCCAAAAGCCCCAAGGGCATAAGCCGCCGCCGGAGTCGATGCAATCACTCCTCTCACGCTATAGGCCAAGTCTCGAACTCGGCTTAAAGCATCATCTAAAAGCTGATGCTCCCCTCCGAAGTATCGGCTGTCCTGCCCCAGAAAAGCCAGAATCGACCGACGCCCGTAGAGACCAACCCGAGGCGCGAAGTCTTGGAGGAGATGGGCGAGGTTGGTGAGTTCTTTTTGGTCATCGGCGTCTTGAAGGGGCAGAGATTCTAAGTCGGGGCAGACCGCAGCCGCTTCAGTGACTGTCATGAATGCTCTCACCCCGGCGAGGCGCGCTTTCTCCGAAGCCCCTAGAATTCTTAAGTGACGCCCCTGCTTTTGATAAACGCAAAAGGCCGCCCGCTCAAAGCGCTCATAAGACCTCTCAAGACGCTCAACGGGAAAGAACGGCAGATGAAGACAGAGTACCCGTGACACCATTAAGCTCCATAAGAACAGGCCGAGCCCGGCGCCCCGGGCCTCGCAAAATGTTTAAGGTCAAGCTCCGAGTGCATTCAGAGACAGTCGCTTTAGGAACAGAGCCCTGAGCACTCTCAACCGCTAAGCGAAGGCTCGCCCCTGTTCCCTTCCAAGCCTGCTCCTCCCAAGGCCTCAGTAAGATTAAAAAACGCTCCGATTGCTCCAGCCCCAATTGGAAACGACGAAGATCTGGCGCTTTTAAGCGGGGCACTGAGGCGATAGATAAATGAAATGAAGAACTCAGAGATAACTGCTCTAAAGACCACAGAGCGAGGCGGTGGCTTGGGGGCTTCACGATAAGTAAGCGTTCTAAATCAACTCCCATAGCCGCTAAAGCCGGAGGATAAATTTTGGGATGACGATCGAGGTAAGCGCTCGGGCCTTCTTTCGCAATATGGGTGAGGATCAAGAAGGCCAGTCGCCAAGCTCCGGCGCCGAGGCTTTGCCGGGAAAAAATCTCGATCAAGGTGCCAGGCTTTAAGGCGCCTCCAGGGAGCTGCTGATCAAGGGCGGAGATACCAGTCTTATAAAGAGGACCCGTAAAAGTTTTGGGACGTACTCGACGCTCTATAAGTGTTCTTAAAGTCTTGACTGTTGGCCTTTCTAGAACCATAACACCCATCCTTTATTCAGGTTTTGTTAGGACTATAAGAGGGTAGTGTTATATAGAGGGCTGACATCTAGAGAGAGACTGAGCAATGAGTGGATCGAATTGAGATACAATCGCGGCTTATCATCTCATTCCAGGTCCGATGCTTTCATGTTTACAAGCTCCATGGTTGGGATGCTCAGTTTTGGGGGACGTCTTGGGCAAGCGCAATAAAAAGAAGAAACGCGAGCAGGGAGAGTCGAAAAGGCTCCCGGAAGAGAACCCAAACGACGCTCCAAAGACCGGTGAAGCTTCAGCTCCATCGAAGAGCGAAGCGTTCCCGAACAAAGCCTCTAAAGAGAGCGGTGGGGAAAGGACCGGGGGCGAGCTTGATAGTGACTTAGAAATCTCGGTTGAGCTTGAGAACGAGCAAAGTTGGCTTCGTTACGTCGCGCCCTGGCTGATTGCATTCGCCGCTTTCCTTTGTTTTATCGGCTCCATGAACGCGCCGTTCTTATTCGATGATGCTCCGGTCGTAACCCATAACAAACTGATTCATAAGTGGGGATTCAGCGACTTCTCCAGTTACGCCCTGAGCGCTCCGAGTCGTTCCCTCACCAACCTGACCTTTTACTTGAACTTCCACAGCGCCGGCACCAAGACATATCCTCCCTTTGGTTCCACCTGGTCCTACCATCTTGTCAGCTTGCTCTTTCACGCCCTGAATTCAGCCCTGGTCTTCTTGCTCATTCGAGGATTATTGCAGGGGAGTTATTACCGCGGGAGTGAAGGAAACGAGCGCTGGAGTCCAGAGAGTCGGAGCCCGACGCTGATCGCGTTCTTAAGCGCCTTGCTCTTCGCGGTCCATCCGGCTCAATCTATGGCCGTGGCATACATCGCCCAGCGCTATGCTTTGGTTGCGGCAGCCTGTCTCCTGGGCACTCTTGTCAGTTATCTGAAATATCGACGGATCCAAGACGAGCAAGGGCAGGGGGGATACTTCTACCTGGGCTTGGCCATTGTTCTGAGTTGGCTATGCTTTATAGCGAAGGAAAACGCAGCGGTTGTCGGCTTTCTAGTCATCGCCGTGGAGATCTTCTTCCTCGACCGCCGAAAGCTTGGGCAGGCTTGCTTCTTTGCCGTCCCTTTCTTTTATGGTTTTGCCGTAAGGGGAGTCTTGGCGAGCGCCTTTATTGTGAGTGATTCTGGTGCTTTCGGTTACACCATGGCGACCGCGATCACGGCAGGGATTTGCTTCTTAGCCACCCTCGGCTGGCGCTATCTGCCCCCCGATTTTCCCGGGCGCGTAAAAGTGGAAACGAAATCTGGGGAAGAGCTGGAAGACTTTAGCTTTCGCTCGACCGTTGTTCTGCTCATTGGAGCGGCTCTGTTTATGGTCGTCAGCTGCCTCCTGCTCTATAAAACAACGGGGGTCTATCGGGCTTGCCTCAACACCGGCTTTATTCTCACTGGAGTCTTAATGGCGTGTCGCTTTGTTTTTTACAAGGCGCCCGGATTACTCCCCGGCCGGTCCCTGCTCGCGTTTGCGGCGTCGTGGTTTTTGATTCTCTGGGCTCACAACGCCGGCACCGACGAAAAAAGCACACTCGATATCATGTTTCCGGGCTCGGCGATCTTCGTCCCAGAGCATGCTCACAAACAGTATTTCCTCACTCAGTTACGAGCGCTGCTTTACTATCCAAGATTGATGCTCCTGCCTTGGGGTTATACGGCGGAGCATGCCTATCAAGTCACGCCCTTTGTGAGAGAGGAAGCGCAGTATGGCCAAGTTGTCATGCGGGCCCAGGAGTTTCTTGCCTTGCTTGGTCACCTGGCTATCTTTTACATGGCGAAGGTCTTTTATAGTCGCGTTCGCATGCTGAGCTTCGCGATTATCTGGTTCTACATTTCACTATTAATTTCGTCGTCCATTATTCCCATTCTCGACCCCTTGGTTGAGCAACGCATGTATTTGCCGTTGGCCTTGACCATGGCAGCGCTGGTCGTGACCATCGCGCGGACTTTGGAGTGGATTCTAGGAGCGGGAGAAAGCACAGAAGGGACCTTCGATGCGTCGCGCTTTGGAGCATCCCTCAAAGAACGATTCAAGCCAAAGTCGATCCCCGAATGGATTTTAGCTTTGGGGCTCCCTGGGGTCATCGCTCTAAATTACTTGTTTAGAGAGCACTTTGATGAAAAAGGCGCCCAGTTAGTCTTGCTCTATGCAGGCGTCTTCATACCAACAATCGTCTCGGCCATAGCCACAATGATCAGCGCGGAGGCAAGCAGCGAAGAGTCCGACGAGAGCCGCGCCGCGCCTAATAAGAAACTGATTCTCATTCCTCTATTCATCGCCGTGGCGCCCGTCGTTCTGCTTTTCATTGCGCGAACGCAAGCGCGGGTGGCGGTTTGGAGTGATCGAGAAGCCATTTGGATGGACGCCATTGAGAAGCGCCCAGACTGCGCTCGGGCCTATTCGAGCTTGGGCATGGTGCGATTGAATATCGCCAATGAGATGAAGCAAGACGGCAACAAAGAGATGGCCGACCGCTATTTCCTGAAAGCCATTGAAGCTGTCGGGGCGGCCATTCGCTTTGGGGAGTTTCATATTGAAGGCTGGAACAACCTCGGGAAAGCCTATCTCGAACTCGACAATGACCTGCCTATCAAAAACCGCGCTCACGCTCGGGTTCTCGCCAAAAAACCAGGGACCAAGGTCTACGATCCATTAAACGAAGCGGCTCGTTGCTTCCAAATTGGAATTGAACGAAATCAAATAGCCGTTGAACGCTATGGCTTAAGGTCGGGACCGGCGACGCCCCTATGTCACAACAACTTAGGCTTAGTTTATCGGCGCCAAGCGATGCGTTACATCGAGCCGATCAACCTTCGCCCCAATCCAAAGAAGGCCGCGATTTATCTCGATAAAGCGATCGCGGAGGTGGAGAAATCACTGAAGCTTGACGCCAATTACATCGCCGGATTAGCAAACGTCGCCGCGTTAAAAATTCAGCGAGCAGCCTTCGAGCCAGACCCCGTCGCACGATATAAACTCGGCGTTTCTTGTCAAAACCTCCTCGGTCGCGCCATCGCCTCCGGACGTCACAGCGGCAGTGTTTATCGAACCATCGCCGATGCCTATGTCCTCACAGGAAACAAGAAGCAAGCGATACAGCTGCTCAAAGGCTTCGCCTCCCGAGGAAGCGCAGAAGCGTACGACAAGGAAGAGTATGCGGTGCAGTGCTACGATTATGGAATGACGGCCTATCGACGCCTGAGCAGCTTAAAGAAACACTTTGAGGAAACCCAGTTTATTGATGATCCTGATGGGCGAGCCGACGAAATTGGCACGACGATTCTCCTCATTGAAGAGGCTTTAAAGAACGGCGTGAAAGAGAAGGCCGAGATTTATCGAGCCCTCGGTAAACTCAATGTCCTTGATAGGAAGCCAAAGAAAGCCCTTGAGCACTACAAAAAATCTCTTACCCTAGATTCTAAATCGACGGACGCCTTGGAGATCAAACAAGCGATAGCCGGGCTTGAGAGGCAGCTAAAAGACAAGTAAAACGGGCGTGATCCGTCCCGGAAAACCGGGGAAATCGGAACTGGGTGAGAGTTTCGACGTAAAACACATATATAAATGGTCTGCCCTCTTGCGAAATGACAGTCTCGTTTATGATGAAGATCGGGAAGCAGTGAGTCAAATGACGCAGCGATATGGAGTGAAGACATGCCTTATTTAGTCGCCTTCGGAGCTCTTAAGCGGGACGTCTATGAATTGGGAGAAGAGGTGGTCGTCGTGGGCCGCGAACGTAAGGCCACGTTCTCCCTCTCAGATTTCCAAGTCTCTCGACGCCACGCTGAAATCACCTTCAAAGAGGGCACCTATCACGTCCGCGATTTGAACAGCCGAAACGGCTTCTTTCACAACCAAAAACATGTGCGAAGCGGCGAAGGGATCAACCTCGATCACGGCGACGAGCTTGTCCTTGGCCGCACCGGCATCCGCTACTATCGCCGCGACCCGGGAGATGTCGACAATCTAACCGCTCCGATCATCCCCGATTCATTGAAGAACATCCCCAACACTCGCCCCGAAGAAGGAGAGTCCAAAGGCAACGAGGCCGGCGCCCGTAAAAATTCAGCCCGGGCCGCGAAGAAGAACGCTCGAAACTCAAACGCCGAGCAAGATGTTGTCGCCGACGACGATGATTTTGGTGTTGAAACCGATGATATCGCCAACATCAGCGACGCCGCGCCGCCGAAAAAGAAAGGCGGAGGGCTCGACTCAGAGGTCCTCAAATATGCCGCTGGCGCCACCCCGAAGGCCCCAGAAGGAGAAGAGAGCAAGTCTAAGCGAAACCGTTACACCGAGTTAAGTGAAGACATTGGCGAAACAAAGGCCTCG
>JARGOJ010000286.1 GCA_029210225.1 Planctomycetota bacterium | reverse complement strand
ATCTTTCATACCTTCAAGCTTCGTCGCCTTGACGGGAACAATACCGTCATTGGCTTCGTCGTAGCTGAGACAGGTCCCGCAGTCCCCAGCGATAACGCCAAACTCCACGTTGGGAATGGGCAAATCTTTGTAAAAGGCTGGATCTGCGAGCTTCTGACCCGATTCTCCCGCGATCCAAGAGTAGAGGCAGCAATTTTTGAAGCTCTTAGCCAATCCAACAGCTTTGTTTGGTGGCGCTATCATCACCGCCCGAGCTAGGCCCTTGGGCAAGCCCTTTTTCATGGCATCTCGAATCACGACATTGCCAAGTGAGAAACCCACAAGGTGATAGCGGGGAGACTTCACTGATTTCTCAATGAAGCTCTTAAAGCGCGCAGAAATCTCCTCCAAGCTCTCCTCGCGAGCACTATAGGCAAAGGAAACAGCGCGATAACCGTCTTCTTCAAGGCTTCCTTCGAGGGTCGAGAGAGTCCACGGAGATCCTCCCAGGCCGTGAATGAGAACAACGGTCTCTTTGGGGTTGGCTTCGATGGAGTCGGCGTGCGTCCTCTGACTGGCGCAACCAGTCGCAGCCAAGACAAAGACAATGAGGAACAAGCGTGCCCAGGACATGAATGATCTCTGCAATTCTTCCATGATTTAGAAGTCATTAGCAGTGTATCAGCGGCTCTCTCAAGGCGCTCGCACGGAATGTTAAGCGCGGAGTATAGAATGAAGCGCGGCTTTAGCAGAGAAATAACCACACATGCCATGAACCCCAGCTCCAGGGGGTGTGGAGGCAGAGCAAAGGAAGTTATTCGGCAGCGGGGTGGAATAAGGAGAGAAGAGATTCACGGGTCGGGTAAACAATTGCCACATGTCCATAACTCCCCCGGTGATATCACCGCCGATGTAATTGGGATTGTGACTCTCCATGGCGCTCGGATTCATAATGTGGCGATCGATGATCAAGTCGCGAAAACCCGGGGCGAAGCGCTCCATTTGCTTCAAGATGCTCTCTTCAACATTTTCCTCGCAGTTCGCTGGAACGTGACAATATCCCCAGCCAGTATGTTGTCCGTCCGGGGCGCGGCTTGAATCGAAGAGGCTCTGCTGAGAGAAAAGTATGAATGGCTTGTCTGCCACCTTCCCCTCCCAGGGAGCGCGCTCTGCATCGGCGACCTCATCAATCGTCCCGCCGATGTGAACGGTCGCAGCCTTTTTGAAATCTTCGTGTTGCCAGGGAATCGGTCCGGACAGCGCCCAGTCAATTTTGTAAACACCAGGTCCATGACGGAAGGCCTTGAGCTTCTTCGTATACCTGCTCGGTAGCTTCAAGCCCTCTATCTTGCAAAGGGCGCTGGGTGTCAGATTCCAGAGATGTGCGCGAGCTTTTGGGAGGTCACTCAACGCGCTCACCCTCCGATTCACGACGATCTCTCCTCCCAGTGATTGCAGGTAGCGCGCCATGGCATGGGCAATCTCGCGGGAGCCGCCCTTTGCAATCGGCCAGCTGACGCGATGGCCAATGACGCCAAACATCAGCCCGACCGCCCCGGTGAAGCTCTGCTCCAGAGGTAGCACGGAATGGGCTGCCATTCCTGCCAGCAAGGCCTTCGCGGCGTCTTCCTTAAACCAACGACGAGCCATAGAGACCGTGGAACTCATGCCCCGAAGACCAAATCGGGCCATCAAAAAGGGAGTCTTCGGCAATGGATTGAAAGGGTGAAGAATTTGCTCTAAGAGGACATCCGCCTTCTTTAGGAACGGAGCCAACATGCGGCGATAGGACTCTCCGTCCACACCAAGACCCGCCACGGTTTTCTCCATATCAGGGTAGAGCACCACAGCGCGATCGGGCTCAAGGGCGTGGATGACGGAAGCCTCAGGGTAAATCCACTCTAAGCCGAAGTCTTCCAGGGGCAAGTTTTTGAAGAAGGGTGAGGTCACTCCCAAGGGGTGAACCGCTGAGCATATATCGTGAAGAAAGCCGGGTTCGGTGAGTTCGGCGGTTCGGGTTCCTCCTCCGATATCTGGAGCAGCCTCCATGAGCAACACTGAGCGCTTTGCCTGGGCCAGGGTGATGGCTGCCGCGAGACCATTCGGTCCGGAGCCTATGACAATGGCGTCGTATTCCTCTTTGCTTGGATTATCCGTTAGCTCTAGGCCGCCGTTCTCCTGCAGCATATATCTCTCCCGGGCTCTACTGCTTCAGATATCTCAATCGTATAGAGCTTGGCCAGCAATTTTAAGCTTTTAACAGGAAAACAACGAGCGATTTAGCGCCGAATGGATGGCCTGTGCATTTCGAGGAAAGAACGCGTCTAGGATCTAGGAGACCGCAGCTTTACTTTGAAAGATCAGAGGGCTTTGGAGATGTTATTGAGAATTGCTCTCTCAAGAATTGATTGATATTGACTCGGGTCGTCTTCTCCAAGTGCTTGTGTTTTGGGCTCCCCAAAGCCGAGGCTTGGGTGGGACGAAGCAGTGTTTGTCTTTTATCAAGATGAGGCTGAATAAGCAGCTGAGTGATTTCGGCGTCGAGTATTTTCTGAATGTAACCGTCCGCGAGCAGTCTTCTACTGAGGCGCATCAGGTCATTTTTAGGAGAAGCAGAGAAGAGGAGAATCTCACACTTTTGAATGGATCGGACTTCGTCGAGCAGGTCATCCGCGACATCTTCATCAGGATCTGCATGGATCAATATGAGGTCAAAAGTAACGGAGGCCATGGTCTTCAATAACTCGGGCCATGCTGAAACACAGATAAATTGAAGGTCGGCTGAAAAATCGGCCCCAAAGAAATCGGCGACCTTGGGATCTCTATCGAAGACCAAAATGATGGACATAAAACGCTCCGTGGGAGGGTGATCTGGCAAGAAAGAAGACCAAGATTCAATATTGGGTTAGTTAGTAACCCTTTCCCGGGAAGCATTATAATAATCAATTGACAAAGTCCGGAAAAATTCCCGTTGTCCTGCGACGAGGACACAGCAAGAATGGCGTTGCTAGGTCTACTCAACAGCATTCTACTGAGGAGGATAAAGAGCTGCTGAGACTAGAGCGCTTCCAACCAAAGAAAATTTTCTCAATCCTTCCGCTACATTTACAAAGACGAAACAGACCTCTTGATGCGTCGGACGGAATCGTCCGAACGAAACTCGGCAGAATGAGGCTCAGCGGCGTGGGCGATTGCGCCGAGGTCGTCGCGATTGATTCTTCTCACCGAAGCGCGGCATATTTTGATTCTTCGGTTTGGAACCTCCAAAGCCAAAATTTGGAATCGCTGGAGTCGTCTTCTCTCTTTGACCCTGGTCTTCGCGATCTCCACGGCGATCTCGGTCTGAGTCGTCTCGCCCCCGGCTCTCTCCTCGATCCGTACGGTCCTCTGAAGATCGCGGTCTTCGAGTCTGCCTATCATTGTCCCGGCGCGACCCTCTATCATTGCGTCGATCATCTCTGGAGCGGTTACCCCGAGGCCTCCTGTCACCGTCGGAGCGCTCATTATCCGAACCATGATCGTCTCTTGAGTGAGAATCATCTCTGGAGCGTGAATCCTCTCTGGAGCGAGTATCCTCTCTTGAGCGCGAATCCTCTCTGGAGCGCGAATCCTCTCTGGAGCGAGAGTCCTCTCTGGAGCGAGAGTCCTCTCTGGAGCGAGAGTCCTCTCTCGAGCGCGAATCACCACGACGGTTGCGATTTCGACGAGGACGACCCTCATCTTTGGAGCGCTCATCTCGCGAATCTTGATCCCGCGAACGATCTCTCCGAGGCCGCTCTTCTTCCGAGCGCTCGTCACGTCTGCTCTCCAGACGAGGGGAACGATCCTCCGAGCCTTCACTCCGTTGACTCTGATTGTCGGAGCGTCTTGAATTGTCTTTTCCGTCTCGGCCGCGATCGCTCCGACCCCGTCGGCTTCGTCGCTCCCGTCGTGGACGACGGTCCTCGTTCTCTGAGCGCTCTTCGCCTTGATCTTGGTCCCGTGAGCGTTCTCGGCGGGGACGCTCGTCCTCAGAGGGCTCGTCATCCCGACTCCGGCGTTGTTCCCTATCCTCGCTCACTTTATCGTCGCGGCGGGTCTCACTATCGTCTCGGGAGCGCCGATCATTCCTTGTACGGCGACCGTTGCGTGAGCGCCGAGGACGATCTTCGCGACGACTCTCGCCATCCTCATCACGGGCGCCCCGACCATCACCATCCTCTGTTCCAACACGTTGAGCATCCGGTTCCGAGTTCTTCTCTAAGTCACGTTGCTCCGAATCTGATCGATCGTCTCGTCGACGTCGCTCTCTCCGAGGCCGACTCCGGTTACGGTCACGTCGACGACCACTCCTTGAAGATCTTGAATCCTCTGAGCCGTCCTCCCTTTCCTCTCGGCTTTCAGCGGAATATGCGACCGGTTTGTCCTCTTCCTTTACTGTTTCGAATTCGACGGTGAGAGGAGAATCGGTTTTTCGAGGGCGCTTCCTATCTCGACGCCGCGAAGAACGCTCTCTACGATCGACATTGGCTTCTTCATCCCGGACCTTGTCCTCCCCGATGTCCTCGTAATCTTCATAACCGTCACGAGAGAGAGAAGACTGAACTCTCACAGGCTTCCGCGGAATATCGCTCTCTCCAGCATCCTCCTCAAGATCGCAGAAAGGATCAAAGTCTTCGAGGGGAGCCTCTGGCTCGGCGACTTCGATGCCTTGGGCGCGAAGTTCGGTGTAGCGATCGGCTTGCTTGAGCTCACGAGCCGCTTCGAAGTCACCTTCCTTGGCAAGGCGAGAGAGTTCCACTTCCCGCTCAGTTTCACGAAGGAAATCCATAAGTTGAGGTACTTCAGCTTTAGGAAGCCGACCTTTCCGACCGGGGACCGGCCGAAAGTCTGGAGTCAGCGTGCCGTTCTCGTATTCTTGCCAAATCTGCCAAGCGTCTTTCCCCTGCTCGCGAATCTCTGGAACAATCAGCCCGAGATGCTTGGAGATGGAATGAATATCGCGCTCAAGAATCTTACCGGCTTGGAGGTTATGAGCCGCCGAAATGCATTGAGGGAAATCGATGATGACCGGTCCCTGGTCATCGATAAGAATGTTGTAAGGAGACAAGTCTCCGTGAATGAAGCCGGCGAGGAGCATCTTGATCACTTCGCTGAGGACCTGGTTGTAGACGTCCACAGCTTCTTCCGGTGTGAAAGGAACGTTTCCTAGCTGAGGCGCTGGTTCTCCGTCTTCATCACAAATCAACTCCATGAAGAGGACGCTCTCATAGTGATCGAAGAGCTCTGGAACTCGAACCCCTGCTTCATTGAGCTTCGTCAACGCCTCGACTTCAGAGCTGTGCCACTCTTTTTCAGCGAGCTCCTTTCCAAAGCGGCTATTTTTCTCCATAGCTCGTTGCGAACGAGAGTTTCGACTCTTTCGTCCCTCGCGATAACCCGCATCATTTTTGAAGCTGCGTTGTTCCCGAGCGCGGAAGACCTTGGCGATGTAACAAGAATCGTCGCGTTCAACGACAAAGACATCGGCTTCCTTTCCGCTTTTTAGGGGGCAAATAATGTTATCGATTATCCCCTCGTCTATGAGGCCTTGGAGGGAATCTGGATTTGAGCGTGAAATGTTAAAACTCCTGAACTATGGACGATTTTGGCCCTGTTTTATCGAAAGCTCTCGATATCGCAAGTCTTTAGATAGAAGGACCAAGCTTTCCGAGCCTATCTATCAAGATTTTTTGTGCTTTTGGTTCTTTTTAAAGTAATCCCGTGCCCTTTGGATCTCACCTTTTAACCACTCTGCCTCGATGGCATTCAACGAGGTCCCCACTCTGAGTTCCCCCAAGCGTTTCTTAAGGATAAGACCATTCAGGGCCAGTGTGCCATGGGGATGCCGCTCCCCAACTTTTGGGCTGGCGACCTTCAAAGTCACGGTCTCTAGTTCATCCCAGCTAACAGAGTCGGGCCTTGCCTGACCAGGTGTAGCATAGGTCACCCCATCCAAACCCAGAGTCAACAATGCCTTAAGCCCCACACTCGATTCCATGAGCATGAAAATCAAGATCATCACCACCGAGAAAAACAATGTAACCATTAACTGTATCGAACCGAGAGCGATCACTAAAATTTCGCCAAAAAACGCGAAAAGGAAACAAACGAGGAGCAACTTCTCCCTTTGAGACATAGTGTTCTGCGCCCAAGAAATTTGCATGGCGTTCGCCTCCACCTGGCAATCAATTCGCGAGCCGAGCAGTGGACGAAGTTCTAGGTCTGTGATTGTTGAGGTTTCGACGGGTCCTTGTTTAGACGGCACCAAAGCTAAGCTATGAGCGCAGTTGGAGCAAGCCCCGTGATTCGTCCAACAATCGTCGTGATGACGGGCCAAGCAAACACTGCAGACTTGGTGAGGCTCATCGACTTGAACTTGATCGTGGCAGTAGGGACAGCGCGTTTGCGAAGCAGCAACATGCACTCTTGTTTGGCCCAGCTCAACCATTTCTTCCGCCCTTCACTTCCTCTTAGCTTGGACGACAGGCGCCGTTGGTCAAGACCAAAGCTGATGTTCGTCCAACCAATTAAGAAGGAAAATGAGAGTGTTGGTCACTTTTTGCTCGGGGTCTAGAATCATCGCGTCCAATTCTTCCCGAGAAACAGATCGAGCTTCGACGACTTCTTCAGCCTGTAACACGAAAGGCCCGTCAGACTCTCCACGAAACAAGCGGAAGTGCTCGTAGTGAACGTTTTCCTTGGGTGAGAACGCCGCAAGTTGAGAAAGCTCGACATTGACGCCGAGCTCTTCCTCAAGTTCGCGACCAGCAACTGAGAGGTAGACTTCATCTAAACGCTCGTCTGGCCCTCCAAGATAATCGCTCTCTTCGACATGACCGCAAGCGGCCAAATCCCAATAGTCAGGATAGGTATCCTTATCGGGGTGGCGCCGTTGAAGGACCATCTTATTGTCGCTGGTAAAGACCAGAACTTGCACGCTGCGATGCGGCAAGTAGTGTTCGTGGAGTTCTTTACGTTCAACCCAACGTACAAAGTGATTTTGTTCGTCGACGACGGCCATTCGACCAGCCATAAGCTCTCTCCAGAAGAAGCGTTACTTCTCCAGCTTCGCCTTTGGACCGGCCTCATACCACTTCATGAACTCAACGAGGACAGCTTCGCGATTCGCCTTGGATTCTTCAGCGCCGAAATATGCGCCGTTGTATTCGCCGAAACGACCACCGAAAGCCGCGCCGTTTGGAAAGACCATGGCTTGAGCAATCTTCCGATTCACAACGTTTTCATCAGAGAGCCATCCCACAGCGGTAAGTTCTGTGTTCGCGGCTTTGCCTAACTTCTCGAAGTTGGCTGCCTCTGCACTGTTTTCAGGATCGGCTACAACCTTAGAAAGGCCAGCTTCTGAGACGTCAGCACCTTCAATATTGAAGAGCGGGCAGAGAGCCATTTCGAAGATACGATCGATAATTTTTGCCGTTTTCAGAGGCAATGCGTTGTTCGTCTTCAACTCCATGAGAGAGTCCAAGCCAAGCGAATTCCGTCGGCAGGCAAGAATCAATGATAGGCGAGCGCGGGCGATAGGGTCCTCGACATTGAAGACGGCATCCGACAGCATCGCATCCGCTTTGGTGCTGATCGTCAGGAGTTTTACACTCGACTCAGCGGCCTTTGATTTACTCGCGAGACGACGCAAGAGAGACTTCACATCGCTTTCTTCAACAGCATCGTCTTTAAGGACTAAGCCTTTACCGCGAGCCTTAGCTGGTTCTTTTTTAGGCTCTTTCTTGGCGACAACCTTTGGCTTGGGAGGAAACTTTGGCTTGATCTTAAATACAAAGGTCTCGCCTTTATCGACGGCCTTTTTAGTGTCGTCGTCATAGCTCTGGACCGTGGCTTTGTACTCATAGTCGCCGGTCGCTTTAAGGCTCCAACCAAGGACAAATTCGTCGGGATCATCAGGATAACGTTCTTTGTATTGAAACCGTGCCTTGCCTTCAAGCGTCTCACCCTTACGGTCGAGCTCTACAACAAAGGAGGCGAGGTTGGCTTCCTTCTCTCCCATGACACGAGTCAAAACAAGATCTTGTTTTTGGTCGATACAAGTAAAGACAGCGCCGTCTGAGCGGGTCCACTTACCTGTTAAATCCGGAGGACCGGTATCGTCAGCGTTATCAGCAGCCGCTTTTTTCGGGCCGTCTTTTTTGCTGACTGTCTTTTTGTTCTTATTGTCGTCCTTCGTTTCACTATTGCCGCAACCGACAAATAGGGAAGACGCAACAAGCAAAGATGGAAGAAACGCGATAGCCTTGAACTTCATGAGTGTTTTCATCTCCATACCACGTAAAACAAACGACGTGCGCGTGCCTATTCAACCAAAGATGGCTGAATGCGACGAGATTGGGGTCTAAGAAAAATGAAACATCGCGCGGTACTCGGCGCCCTCATCTGGGTCGTCACAATCTCTATTATCGGCTCTTTACTGTCGACAGCCGAACTCGATTCCCGCTGGGGTCGACTCTGGCGCTTCATGGTAAAGACGCCCCAGACCCTACAAATCAAGGTCCCCAAAGACGATAGCGTTGTCGAAGGCGAACGCGTCATGGGCATCAAAGACGGTCGACTTTGTCTCCTCGGCCGAGTCATCGAAGTCAGCAAGATCGATAAGTCCCACAACTTAGCGGTCGTTGCAATGGACCCCGAAACCGCTCCAGTCACTGCTAATGCTCAGTTCCAGATCATTAACAACCGAGGCAACATGAGCTGGGCCATCGACACCATCCTCCCCGAACATAAACGAGAAAAGATTAAAGCCGAACTCGTTTGGTTCAAGAATCAACATCGCCGTGAGATCATGGACATCGGACAGATTGTCGCAAAGAATCTTGTCTCAGAGGCCATCGAGGTTCTCAATGCCAACCTCTCGGACTCGGTAAGAAAGCACGACAAGGAATGGCGCGCCGTCATCAAAAAACATCGTGGATCGCTCAAGAAAGAGCTGATTCCCACGTTAAAAAAAGAGATGGGTCCAACCATCAATAAGAAGATAAACCCAATTCTTGAGGTGATCGGACGAGAAATTTGGAACGAGGTCTCCGTTTGGGATGTGGGTTGGGGAGCCTTTAAGGACAAAATTCCCGGAGGCAACCGAAAGAACGTTGAAGAGTGGTGGGGCAAATTTCTCGAAGATAAGCTCATGCCTATTCTCAAAGAACATGAGGGAGACTTCGTAGAACTCGCCGAAGACCTCGCCGT
>JARGOJ010000285.1 GCA_029210225.1 Planctomycetota bacterium | reverse complement strand
ATTGCCGATCAGGAACCTTGAACCCATAGTGATTCGAAACAAAGTGCTCGACATTCTTCAGGTCTAAAGTCAATGTGTCATTGACCTTGACAATGGCAAAGCCGCCCCACTCTTTCAGGAAGACAAATCCAAAGATCCGCTCGTAAAATCTGGCGGACTCCATTTTGTTCTGACAAGGCACAATCGTATGATTGAGAGTTATCTCCGTCATTGTCTAAGCCTCCGTCATTGACGACACATTCAATTCATTGCGTCTTTGCAAACGTCACAAAAGGACGTTCTCAGGAACTTGACCACTCTGTATTAAAAACATCCTATCGAATGTATTTCGAAGCCCAGCTCCGCACATGACGCCCATTGAGGACATGGAAGGTGCGCATTTTCCACAGCGTCGTCCGGCTGAAAGAACTGACTGGCAAGTAAATCAACTTGCGTCCCATCATGTCGCAGAACTGCTTCATCCGAGGACTCGGACGCTTTGGGGCCACATAGGCAATGTACTTATCGTGAGCATGCACCGCCGCCCCAAAGACCAAACGCTCCATGCTTGTCTGCGCCTTCTCCAAAGACCGGTCTGTCCAGACATCCGGGATACTCTTGGGGGGATAGAGGAACAGCGTCCCGCCATAAAGCGCCCGACCAACCCCTGGACCAACAATATTCTCTTGATACGGCGTCGCATAAAAGGACAAGGTCGATTCGTTCTCGTGCTCGGCATACCAAGTGATCTTCCAAGGGAAGCGATCGTCGTCGTTGTCGTCCTCGAAGATAATGACAACAGCTCCAACCTGCCCCGTCACCCTCGGCTCAACCTTCACATACAACTTATTTAAGTGAACGTTCCTCAAGGTCTCTTTGACATGCAAGCCATCCATCAACGACGACGAAAACTCCTCAGATCTCAACATCGACAAGGACGTCATCTTTAAGGCCCGCTTACGGACATAATCCGCGAAGCCCTCAACGATCTCATCTTCCGGAGGCCAAGACACCGCCCGACGGTCATCCCAGGCTTGCTTCCAGCTCTTGCGCATCTTCCGAGACGGAGTCTTCTCTAATTTCAATTTGCGGAAGATCTTTGGCACTCCCGGCAAGCGACGCTTCATAGGCTGAATACGCCCGTCAATCAATCCTTGATCCTCCGTCATTTGCATTTCGGTGGGACCATGGAGCGGATCGGCGCGCTCATGCTCGAATGAGTAAGTCGGTGAAGCCCAAGGCGGCGAGGGATCTTCCCAAGGATAGGGCTCAGCCTCGTCCTCGTCGTCATCGACCGTCTCTTCGTTCTTGGCTTCCGGCTCTAGGTCCTTAATCTCTTCGTCTTCGTCCTCTTCAATCTCGTCTTCAGGTGGGGGCAGCTCCCCGTAACAACGAGCGACTTCTAATAAATGAACCGCGTAAGAATCTCCCCCGATGCCCTTCGCCGCGACCGCAATGTCATAGAGGCTTGGAGTTAAATAGCCGGACATAAGACAGAGATTGCGAATATAGGTCAGCATTTGCTGCAAGCTCTGCGGCGAAATGCGATGGATGTCGTCCTTGAAATAAGCGTGATAGCGCTCTCGCGCCGCCATCAATAGATTCTTCAATCCAAAGATGGGCTCGTATTCTTCGAGAGTAATGGAATAACGAATTTGCTCGTAGAGCCAAGTGTTGTAAGGCAACTCACCAAGAATATGATACAGCGAATCTTTATGCAGCGGCTGCAAAAAGACCTCCGTCGGCAATTCCCCCGACTCAGGCTCGTCCTCTATTGGCTTTTCTAAATATCGACCGATGGACTCAACGTGGCGCAATCCACAGATAAAGAGCACCTTCTTGTGCTTCGCTGATAATTGCTGCAGGCGATAGGCCATATACTTTTCGCGGACATCGTCCACTGAGTCGGGAGCCGCTTGATCAATATGAGGCGCGACCGCTTGGTAATAAGTGGGAATGCCAATCTTCAAAGCAGCGTATTCGTCGGGCAGGGTCACTTTGGCAACATTTAAATTGGCCACATCCGTGTCGATAAAAGCCAAGCGACAGCGACGATCCCTTACGCCGAGACGGACTCCTTCAATAATTGAATCGCAAGGATCAATTGGCACGTAGCCATAATTGTCCTTATTGTCCCGATAAACAACGACGTGGACCTCTGGTAATTCTTCGACCCCCTCCGCGACTTTCTCCCCAAGGGATTCAGGAAGCTCGACGGCGATGCAGTCGTAAGAATCAGACAAGAACAAGCGCCGCGTTTCCAATGCGAACGCCGCCCGTGCGTGGATCGAAGGAACCACCGTGATGTTCTTGTAAACCAGCTTGTCTCCGCGTTGTTCAAACATCGTCGTTCAATTCACCTTCTTCATCCCAGTCGTCATCGTCGTCATCATCGTCGTCCATGTCGTCGACATCTTGGAGCGCGGCGGCTTGCTGCTTTAACAGCTGCTCAGTCGTCATGAAGAAGTTTTGCAAGTCAACAAAGTTCGTATCAAGGGGAACGCTGCCTCGCAACTTGCGCCGTTCAAAGTCAAAAGCCTCTTCACCAATCACTTGAAGGACGCTCTTCCGAAAGGCTTCGTCCAGGGTCATGTCGTGGCTCTTTTCGAGCTTCAGGGCATAACGAATGATATTGATGCCGTCCCGAGTCGAGTGATGTACGTCGTTCTTATGAGAGCGCTGCAAGAAGTCGACTGTGAGAGCGAGGATCTTCTCTGGAGCGAAGTCGACGTTGTAGCGAAGGATGGCCAGCTCTTCCTCACGCTCGGGAAAGTCGACCTCAATCATGGGCTGGAGTCGACCAATAATATAGTCGGGGACTTCGTAGGTCGACGCGTCGTCATTCATAGTCACGCAGCAACGGAAGTCCTTGTGAGCTTCAATCTTCACTCCGGCAATCAAGCTCTCAACGTAGCGGCGATCGTCGAGGAGAGGAGCCAGGGAGGCCCAGGATTTTTCACTCATGCGATTGGCTTCGTCCAAGATCGCGACGCCGCCTTTAATCATGGCGGTCACGAGGGGGCTCGCGTGATAATTGATGGAGCGGTCACTCGACAGCACGGGTGTGACGACCAGGTCTTCTGGGCGAGTGTCCATGGTGCATTGAAAGATGTAGACCTCTTGGTCGAGGGATTTCGCCGCAGCGCTAGCGAGGGTTGTCTTACCGACTCCTGGCTTTCCGACTAAGCGGGGGCTGAGGGGCAAATCTCGATCGTCAATGACCAGCCAACAGGCGCGGATTTGATCGATCAGCTCTTGCCGACCAATCCAGTCGCGCTTGACTTTGACTGGCTCCGAGAGAGTCAACTCGACCTCTCCCACCTGAAATCTTTCCATTCTTAGTCTCCACTGTTTCTCATTGAGAATTCGAGCGATCTAGGACCGGTCTCTTAAATTGATGAGTTCAGCCGCAAGAACACGAAATTCATCGGGTTCAAGATCCTCGACTCGAACACTGCCGTCAAGTTCACAAGCCGAGATGGCCTCATGAAGTTTGGCCAAGTTTGGATCGCACTTGGCGGCTATTTTAGACGCTTTATTCAAAGTTTTCCTGCGGCTGTTAAAGAGCACTCGCACCATAGGTCTCAGAGTTGCATAGAGCTCTGGGCTCGGTCTTTCCTCGGGCTCTATGGCTTCGAGTGAGAGGACCGCCGACTGCACTTTGGGGCGTGGGAAAAAGACTTCTGAAGGCACGCTCCTGAGGATTCGTCCTCGCATCCATTGAGCGAGCAAGACGGAGACGCTGCCGTAACTTTTCGTCCCCGACCTCGACACAAAGCGCTCCGCGGCTTCCTTCTGAATGAGGATGGTCATGCCGCGAATCTTGGCGCCGTATTCCATGAGTTGGATCACAACGGGGGTCGTAATGGCATAGGGGAGGTTGGCGATGACCCGCAAGCCGTTGATGCCTTCCTTTTGCATTTCCTCGTCGATGGCGTCGGTGACCACTGGGTTGAGCTTGTTTTTTGTCTTAAGCACGTCGGCGTGAATCAATCGGACGGTGTCGTCGTCTTTGAAGATTTCCGAGACCAATTTGTAGAGTCCAGAGTCGATCTCAACGCTGATCAAGCGCTTGACTCGCTTGGATAACTCTCGGGTCAGGGCACCAGTGCCCGTGCCGATTTCTAGGACCAGCTCGTCGGGTTGAGGATCGGCGTCTCGGGCGAGGGCGACGATCAATTGAGGATCACAGCAGAAGTTCTGGCCGAGGCTCTTCTTGGGGGTCACCCTGGCTTGACCGAGGAGATCTTTGACTTCATTCCGGCTCATTGACTGGTTTCCTCGCTAAAGACCTGACATTGGAAGCTATATATCTCAAGGTCTGCATCTTTCCATGGGGTGCTGGGCAAGCCTGCTTTCTGGCAGGTGGCCGATAAAAAAGTCTCTCGGTCCCAGCCTCGTTCGCTGGCGACTTTTGGCAGGAGCAATCCAGATTTTAAGCCCTGCCTTACCATGAGACCATGCCGGCCAATCTCAATGCTCATGTGATTGTTAACTTTTTGAAGGGGCGTGAGAACAGAGAGTTCAATGGAAATCTCTGCTTCTTCGCTTTCCTGGACAGGATCGAAGCGTTGATCTTGCGCCGCCGATCGGACGAGGCGCCAAATCGCTTCATCTAAACGAAGACGGGGGAGCGCGTGGCCAATGCAGCCACGGAGTTGACCTCTATGCCGGAGCGTGACAAAGACGCCTTGTTTGAGGAAGCCGAGTGGGCTGTGTTCTTTCTCTGACCCTGAAAGAAAGGCGCTGAGGCTCGCCCGAGCAAGCTCTAGAAGTTCATCTTGCTGAGTCTTGGATAGGAGCTGCGGCGTTTGTTCGCCAATCATGGCCTCGTTTTCCTCTCAAATGTAAATTTCCCCGCGAGGCTACATTGTAGCGATTCGCGGGGAAATAGAGGAGTCGTGACGAGGACTCTAAAGATTCAACGTTTCGACCCGGCTGTCATAGTGCTCGCGTCTTCTTGGTGAATGACAATTTCAACGCGGCGGTTCTTTGACTTCGGAGACGTGGCGGTGAGCGGACGCTCAGGGCCCCAAGCTGAAATGTAGGTCCGTGCTTTCGACACACCCTGTTGGACAAGGTAGCGACGAACTTCGTTGGCGCGGTTCGCAGCGAGGATATAGTTGTCGGTGTAACGCTTTTTAGAGTGCTTAATGGGATCGGAGTCGGTGTGACCCGAGATCTCAATGCTGTAGGTCGCGAACTCAGGGTCTTTGAGCTTGTCGATCAAAGGCTTGAGGATGCGCTTTCCAGCAGGCTGAAGCTCGTGACGTCCAGGCAAGAAGAAGACACCGCTTTCGAGGACCAAACCACCGTAGGAGGAGACTTCAACGGTCGGCATGGCTTGCTGAATCTCGCCCATTTGCTTTTGGAATTTGGCGGCGAGCTCGGCGCGGACGCGCTCTTTGAAGCCGACCATATCGCTCTGCATGTCGTTCATGCGGTTGTTATTGCTTGAGAGGCGGTCCTTGATATTGGCCGCTTCTCTTTGAGCGAGCTTCGCTTTTTGACGGCTCGTATCAAGCTCGCGATTTTTCTTATTCAGGTTCTTTTCAGCGGCGCTAAGTTTGTAGTTCAGCTCGCGGATTTCGTCCTGGGCTTTTTTGTGTTGGGCTTGGCTGACGCAGCCAGTTGCCAGTAAGCATGTCAAAGACACGATGACAAAAGTAATTTTCTTCATGGTTCAGGCTCCTCTATTTATGTCGTTACTTGTGCTATCGACGAGAAGAGCCTCTTAACTTTTTGTCATTTTTCAGGATTTTGTGGCCAAAGTAGTCCGATGGTCGCTGTGAAGAGCAGAACTCCTTTGAATATCTCTAATAGGTTGTTGATGCCATGGAGCATAAAGAAGCGTTTTGCCTCGGGGGGCATTGGGTCTCGGGGCATGAATTCGATCTCTCGACCCAGATCAACGATGATCGGAAGGAAGTAAAACTCCAGAGTCAGGCAGAGGCCGAGACATAAGATGAGGCTGCCCCAGACAATTTTCCCAGGGCGTCGCGATGCCGCCAGGAGGCCACAGCAAAGAATGGAGATGCCGAGTTGAATGCCGTTGTAGTAGCTGAAGAAGTAGCGGTTGAGTTCGTTCGCGCCGTATTTGATAGCGAGGGCCCGGTCGGCTTCGGGGATGGCTTTATAGACTTCGGCGGCCTTTGGGAGGTAGCCGGGCTTCATCACATGGAAGTTGCCGATCGCGACCCACATCATGAAGGCAGTTGCAAAGATCCAGCCACCTAGCAGCCAGATCAAGACACTCGTCACAACTTTACGCTCGCCCAGTTTCGCAGTATTCATCGCACCCTCGCATCATTTATTAGGAGAGCGGATAAGTTAAAGGGCGAGCGCCGTTGTGCAAGAGCAAAGAGCTTTACTCAGCGTTTCCGAGCAAGACACAGTCAAATTCTTCCGAGAGGCGATTGTCGAGGTCATCGGCGAACTTCGAGACGCAGAGCACCATATCTTGGAGTTCACTGACTTGAATATCTTTCGTGGAACGGTCGCTGCTGATGCAGATTTTCTCGCCTTCGATACCCAGCGCACAATTGATGAGCGAGCCGGCGTTGAGCTTGAGAAGCTCTTCGTAACAAGCGAGTTTCTTCTCTTCTGACGGGAGGCCGAGGATGGGAGAGATCACTTGAACCCACGCGCCTTGATCGTCATAGCTTATGATGAGGTAGAGCTTCGCGGAGCCTCGCGTCAGTCCGTAAACAATTCGACCTGGGTTTTCGCTGACTAAATGATCGGCCGGCGCCATGCTAAAAGAGTTGAGGAGCTGGACGACCATGGCTTGTGTTCTGTGGGGTTCTGCTTGTTCGTTCATCATGAATTTTCCTCTTAAGATTTCACATTCCGGGATCTAGCGCATAGTTCAAACAAAGTTTGCTGTGTAGAATCAAGCTCTCTTTTCGATCTTTTGAGAATGGCTAGCTTGCTATGGAGCCCACGTGATTGGCTCTCGTATAGGCCACTATAAGGTCCTCTCCGAATTAGGGCGAGGAGGAGCTGCGACTGTTTATCTGGGGGAAGATCTCCGAGACAAACGGGAGGTGGCTATCAAAGTTCTGGCTCAGCGCTGGGAAAAGCATGATCGTATTCGAACTCGCTTCATGTATGAGGGCCGTATTCTTCATGGTTTAGACCATCCGGGCATCCCTACTTTTTTCGATTTGATGGAGTTCAATGGGACTCTGATTTTGGTGGAAGAAGTCGCGAAGGGTCAAAACCTTGCCGACATGATTGAGCGCGAAGAGGTCATCCACGCTTCTCGTTGCGTCCCTTGGTTCATCCAGGTTCTGGACGCCCTGGAGCACATTCACTCCCGGAAGGTCGTCCATCGCGACATCAAGCCTGCGAATATCATGATCCATGAGAAGGGCATCAAGATCCTCGACTTTGGCTTGGCCTTGACCGAAGAAAACGCCGAGGTCACCGCCAAGGGAACCACAGTCGGAACCATCTATTACATCCCAAAAGAACAAGCGCTGGGAGAAGACCTCGATCTCCGAGCGGATATCTATGCGACCGGAGTCACCCTCTACCATGCGGTCACAGGCTCCTTGCCCTTCGAATGCAAGACTCGGCAAGAGCTCGTACAAGCGGTCCTTCACGAGCCTCCAGTCGCCCCAAGCCAGCAGTGGCCGATCATCGACGGGGACTTAGAGGACATCATCCTCAAAGCCATGTCCAAGGATCCAGAGCAACGCTTTCAAAGCGCCCAAGACATGAAGGCCGCTTTAGAGGGCTGGCTCATGATGCAAAACCTCAGCGGTGAAGAAGAGCACGAAGACATATAACGAGGTCATGAAGGGCGAACAATAAATCCCGGGCAGACACAGGTCGGGATGCCGAACCACGGAATGCCGAACCACGACCCCTACATTTTTCGCGTTGCTGTGCGCCCTATCCATTATGAATGACTGCGGATTTGGTTCCATTCCCCGACAAAACGGTGCTTCGGCCATCGTCAAATGCAAAAAAGGCAGCCACATTTCTGGGCTGCCTCATCATCGCGTCGTTGCCTTGGATATCCTTCAGGCGAAGGCGGCTTCGATTTTCTTCGCTAGCTCTCCACTTTCGTGAAGTTCGAAGGTGATGTCGCTTCCACCGACAAGCTCGCCGTTGACGAAGAGCTGAGGAGTGGTGGGCCATTGACTGTATGAGACGAGGGCAGGACGAATAGTTGGGTGGTCGAAGATATTCACGACTTCGAAGGGCTTTTGGTAGCTCGCGACGATTTGAATGGCGCGATTTGAGAAGCCGCACATAGGGGCGTTTTTGGAGCCCTTGGCGAAGAGGATGATTTTATTGGCATCGACACGTGTTTTGATGTCGTCGGCGGTCCAAGACATAACGGGACTCCCTGAATGAAAGTTCATGACTGTGAAAGGGGGCAGTTTAGCGGAGCTTTGCAAATTGGCAAGGAAAAGAGGCGTGTGCTTCAGCAACTTTAATTGAGGAAGCCTTAGCCTTTGTTTTCCAGATACTTGGTCAAGGTCAGCATATTGCCAATATCGTTGTATTCCAATCGATCGGTGCACTTGAGCATCAGCATAATCCCGAGGCCACCGGTTCGTCCTTCGGCGTGTCGGCGACGGGCTGCATGAACTGCGTCATCGTCGCCTCCGGAGACGGCGCCAAGAAAATCCTTATGGTCGAATCCAGGACCATCGTCTTGCACAACGACGGTGATTTTCTCTCGGTCGAGGAGATATAGGACCTTGACTAACTTTTCGCCTTCGCCGGCGTTGCCATGGCCAATCGCGTTCCCGACGGCTTCACGGAAGGCTGCGCTGAGGGCTGTTTGTCCGTCCGCGTCGAGGCGGGAGGCCTTAAAGAGCTTGTTCGCGACTTCGAGGGCGCGCTCAGCGTTCTCTTCATTCGAGCCAAACTGGAAGTTAACCTGCTGCTCGAAGATGACCTCTTCTTCGCTGGAGCGAGCGAGTTCACTCTCGGCGAGCATGAGCAATGTATAAACTTCGAAGGGCTCGACTAAATGCTCGTCGCCAAGAACCACGAAGTCCTTACTGGTCTCGGGGTCTCCATCCGAGGGATAGAGTGTGATCAGCGGGACCAAGGATGAGCTGCGTTTTGATTTGATCTCTTTCACGAGGTCCATAGAGCCATCGAGACCATAGTCAACGATGACAAGGTAGGCGCCGGAGGAAAGCATTTCCATGCACTCTTCCGAGCTGTTGACGATATGGACGCGCCACCCACCGCGGGAAAAGTGAAACTCAATAACTGGAGCGAAGGGGTCTTTTGAGGGAACCGCAAG
>JARGOJ010000284.1 GCA_029210225.1 Planctomycetota bacterium | reverse complement strand
GTTAAGACGATCGGCGCCTGGTACGAACAGAAGCGCCACGGCACAGTCATGGGACTCATCAGCGTCAATTTTCAATTTGGTGGCGTGGCCGCGACGCTGTTCTCGGGTTTGTTAGTGGCTTACGGATTATCCTGGGTGATTCAACTTCACGATTTAGGTTTGATTACGGAGGGAATGGCGCAGTGGCTTAGCGCCGGAGGACCCGAGACCGAGGGCCAGATAATGACGTCTGTTGAAGGCACTGGAGCAGGCTGGAGGCTCCTCTTTATCTGCCCTGCATTAGTGGTGTCCTTGGTTTTTGTCTGGTCGTTCTTTGCGTCGAAGGATCATCCCCATAAAGTTATTGAAAATGTCGAGTTTCCCCCCGAAGAATTGGAGCTGGTCAATCCTGAAGCGAAAGAGGAAGAGGACGCGCCTTTAGGGCTTTTCGCCTCAATGCGTGACATGTTCAAGTCGATCTTCATGTTCTGGATCCCGAAGTTCTTGACAGACCTCGATGGCCTCATCCGCCAGCCCATGAGCCCGTCGGCGCTGTTCCCCTTCCTAGGGGCCTTGGGGACTATTCTTTTGGGTTGGTATACCGATAAGTATTCTAAGAATGGAGACCGGGCCAAGGTCATGTGGGTCATGTTAGTGATCTTGTCTGTCTGTCTCTTTGGCATCGGCTTTTTGGCGAAGTCGGGATTGGACTACGGAAACCTGATTGTTGGTCTGATCGGGCTCTGTGGCTTCTTTTTGCTGGGCCCCTATTCGATGACGAGCGGTTGCCTGACTTTAGACATTGTCGGACATAAGCGGGCAGGGGCTTGCTCGGGGCTCTTAGACGGCGGTGGTTATATTTGCGCGGCGGCAGCGACTTATCTCGTGGGGCGCTTCGCCGATGAGCTGGGGTGGGCAACAGTGTTCTCCATCACGGCGGTTGTCGCCTTGGTTTCGGCTGCCTCGGCCTTTGGAATGAGTCTTATGTTCCAGCGCAAGGCGAGACGAGAGCTGAAGGATAAAGCTAAGTAGTTCTTTTCCAGAACTCGTTAGTCGCCCTCGACCCAGTAATACTGCTTGTGTCCCCGCTTCTCGAATTCGATAGCGAGGGTTTCAGCTTGCTCTTTAGTGAGCTTTTCCGCGACTAAGAAGCGCTGGCCATGGTCGTCCTGCCGCCAAACGGCCCAAGCTTTTTGGTCATTGTCGATAGTCATGAATGAAAGTTCCTTTGAAGAGTTCTTCCCACACCTCTCCATCGAATATATGCTGATTTGGATCTTTTACCACAAAGGAAACGTAATAGTGTGGAGCAGGAAGCCCGCAATATTGAACTTGGTCGAATTGCCATTGAATTGAGATATCTTGACCAGGGTAAGGTTCGCGAAATCTTAAGAGAAGCGAATCGGCGCCAGGCCTCCTTTGTCGAGATGGCCCGAGCTTTGGAGGTCCTCGATGAGTCGGCGTGCCGGGTTTTAGAGAGCTATGGACAGACGCCAGCGCGCCCAAAGAGCAGCCACTCGGGTCAAGTTCAATTGCCGCAAGTTGGCAGTGAGATTGAGGGATATCAGCTGACTGCGTTGATCGGCAAAGGGGGCATGGGGGCGGTCTTTAAGGCTGAGAAAGCGGGTCTAAATGGCGAGAAGCAAATTGTTGCGCTTAAGTTCATTTTGACGGCGGAAGCTCGGGCCCTTGAGCGCTTTGAGAGGGAAGCCCAAGCAGTCGCGGCGGTCGATAGACATCCAAATATCGTCTCCATTAAGAGTTACTTGCGTTGGCAGGGCTTGCCTTGTTTAGTGTTTGACTATGTCGAAGGAGAGGGCCTTGATGACCTCATGGGTCGACAAACACTGACCTTACGTCAATCGACAAAGATCGTGGAGACGATTGCATCGGCGCTCCAGTACAGTCATGAAAAAGAGATCCTGCACCGAGATTTAAAACCCGCCAATGTTTTGATTCGTAAGGATGACGGGCAGGTCTTTCTGACCGACTTTGGATTGGCACGCTTATCCGGGGCGAGCGCTTTGACCGGGAGCCAAGACATGCTTGGCACCCCCCATTACATGTCTCCAGAGCAAGCGGGATCTGAGCATGAACGGCTTGGCCCGAGCACTGACATATGGGCGCTGGGTGTCATCTATTATGAATTGGTTACTGGGAAGAAACCTTTTGAAGGCGAGAGCGCTGTTGAATTGATTACAAAGATCATGTTCACCGAGCCTCGTCGTCCGAGCGCGCTCAATGACGATTTGCCCAAAACAGTGGATGCAGTCATTCTCAAAGCGCTCAGGAAAGACCCAGGGCAACGTTATGGGACCGCGAGAGAGTTTCTGGATGATTGCCAGCGGGTTCTATTAGGGGAGTCGGTGCAAGCGAGCGCCGTGGCATCCTTCCCACAACGAATCTCGGGCCTCTATCGACGCTATGGCCGCTGGGTTGTCGGGGGTATCATTCTCACTGTGGTGGTGCTGGCACTCTCAATGTCGGTCTGGTGGCACTCCCACATAATTAATAAGAATCGCAGATCCTATCAATCGAGAGTTCAAAAGGAGTTGTCTCTCTTCAAGGCGAACGAGGAGAATTTTCAACGATATAAAGCCGTAGTTCTAATAGAGTCTTTGTTAGGAGGGGCTGACTCGGGGAAGCTGAGTCCAGCAACTAAGATATTGGCGTCAAATTTTAAATCGATTGAGAAATTGCGAAGATTGAAAGAAGAGGGGACTCTCAGCGGTTTTGAAGCGGCATTCTTCGAGACTGTTTCGAAGCAGAAGTGGCGTGAATTGAGCGACTATTCATTGCTTTGTCGAGGACTGGACGGCGAAGCTTCTAGCACCACATGGACCTTGTCAAAGCCTTGGAAATCATGGCTTGAAGGCGCGCTGGCGCTTAAGGCGAAGGACGTTTCTCTCGCGGTGAAAAAGTTTGAAAGCGCGTCGTCGGGTACCGGGGAGCTTGTCGCGCTCAGTTATTTCGGGATCGACTTAGCAGAATCGAAAAGAAACGATTGGTCTTCGGCAGTGTTCGCCTTAGAGGCTTCCTTTGAGCGGATCGACAAGCGCCAAAATATCTTTCAAAGAAGAGTGTTAGAGGTGCTTCGAGACTGTCGAGAAGAGTCTTATCTAGCGGTGTTATTGAGTTTGGGAGATAAGGATCGACTGACACGGGTCGAAGAAAAATTGCGTGCTCTTTCACCGATGGATTGGAAGAGAGTGAATGAGAAACTCAGTCAGCGCTTTGAAAAGCTCTCAGAGACTAAGTTGAAGCAATCCGTGCTTGTTTATCGGCAATTGAAATCCTGCGCACGCTTTAACTCGAATCTTCAATGTCCTGAGCCGAGCGTGAAACTGCACCTAGAACTCGCCGCCCAAGCGCGCCGGACCGGAGATATTGCTCAGGCTCTTTACCATGAATTGAGACTGCAGAAATTGGATCCAGACTCTAAACAGGGTGTTTTAAGCAACGCTGACCTACGTCAGCTGATTCTAGATGCGGGTTTCTTTAAGAGGAATTTGGAGAAGGCCTATCTCATTACGCTTGCGGTGAGTCGAGCGGGGATTTACGTTCCTTACCTTCGCGATGATTGGTGTGAGGCGCTTGAAAAGACGGGAGTGTTTGATCGGGAAGTAAATAAGAACCCAAGCGATCCCTACCCTCGATTTTGGCGAGCGCTTGTTCCTATACATCCGATTTCAGCTTCGCGAGTGGCAACAAAGCTGAAGGATATTAAGTTTGTACTAAAGAGTCAGAGTTGCCGAGAGCAATTCAAGGCTGTGATGCTTCGTCGCCGAGCGGAGCTTCACAGACGGCTGGCGAAGTCGCTTGATAGCTCGGAAAGCGCAAGAATTGTAAGTTTGCTTGAAGACGCCATGGAGGATGTGTCTCGGGCTTTAAAAATGATTCATCCGGCGCCCGATAGACTCTACAATGAGATGTGTCTCCTCTATGAAGAATATCCAGCGGCAGTGAGCACTCCCGACTTGATTAAGCGTTGGTTGAGGGCGGCTGAATTGTGGCGAGGGGAGATCGAAAAGCGTTACAGGCGAACCGTCGCGAATACACTGACTGACGGTCGCGACGCGGACTCTCCCCTGTTACCAATGACCTACTCAATACAACAGCGGACGCTTTCATTTGCCTATAGGAGTCGCTCGGCGGCTTATCGCCGGGGGAAGCAGTTCGATAAAGCTCTTGAATTTGCAAAACGTGTGAATCGTCACGCGACCGCCAAAATGAATAACAAGGTCGCTTTGTTTGTGATTAAGGAGATTCTGCTCTGTTACATCGAATCTGGGCGGGATAAGGAGGCCAAGGCGGTCTTCGAAGAGTGTGTGAAAGATGGGCGAAGTCTCAAGGAATTGAGGGTGTTGAGGGGCTTGTGGAGAGAAAACCCGCCGGCGCTTCCGGTGAAAAAGGAATGAACAAAGGGGGCGCTGAGGTGTTCGCGAGCTTTCTCATTGTTTAGAACTTTAGTATCGAGATTGATAAGGACAAGTATTGGTGGGCTTGGAAGAGAGAAATGTTGAGCTGGGCCGGGTGGCGATCGAATTGAGATTTCTCGATCAGGGCCAGGCGTTCCAAGTTCTCAATGAAGCTAGACGACAGCAGTCGTCCCTTCTCGACGTCGCTATGGCTTGGAACTTTCTCGACTCCGCGGCCTGCCAAGCGATTGAGCGTCGGCTTGAATCTTCAGCGGGGATTCGTCGTGTCAGTAGTCACTCCGACGCCGTGCAGCTCCCTCAAATCGGTCAGCTTATCGATGGCTATACGATTGAATCATTGCTTGGTCGTGGGGGAATGGGTGCCGTCTTCAAAGCGAATAAATTAGGTCTTGGGGGCGAGAATCAGGTCTTCGCTATGAAGTTCATCCTCACCCGCGAGGAGACGGCACTGGCGCGATTTGAGCGGGAAGCTCACGCGGTCGCAGCAGTGGATCGGCATCCGAATATTGTCTCCATTAAGAGCTATGCAACCTGGAATGGCTGCCCCTATCTCGTCTTCGATTATGTTGAAGGTCAAAACCTCGATCAGGTGATGCAGGCCAAAAAGCACACTTTGAGAGAGGCGACTCGGATTGTCGAGCTCATCGCTAAGGCCCTGCAACACATTCATGAGAAGGATGTTCTCCACAGAGATTTGAAACCTGCCAACGTGTTGATTCGAGACAAGGACGGTCAAGTCTTTCTGACAGACTTTGGCTTGGCTCGGAGGGACGAACAAAGCTCATTGACTCAGAGTCAGGACATGCTCGGGACTCCCCATTACATGTCTCCCGAGCAAGCGGGCTCAGAGCACGAGGCCGTTGGCCCGGGGACGGATATCTGGGCGCTTGGGGTGATTTACTACGAGCTGTTGACGGGTGCCAAGCCTTTCGATGGCGGCACAGGGATGGAGCTTGTCACGAAGATCCTATTCACCGAACCTCGACGTCCGGGGGCACTGAATAAGGCTTTGCCGAGCACCGTGGACGCAGTGATCTTAAAGGCGCTACGGAAAGCCCCGGCCCAGCGCTATCTTGAGGGCCAGGAGTTCGCGGAGGAGTGTCGACGAATTCTAATGGGGGAGTCGGTGTTGGCGAGCCGGGCTTTGCCGTTCTCTGGAATCGCCAACAAAGTCACTCGGATCCTTGGGTGGAAGGGAGTTCTGGCCATTGTTGTCTCCATATCGCTGATCGTCGCGGCGACCGGCTTCTGGCTTCAAGCGAGGACACGAGACATAGAGAAAAAGGAGTTAGAGCAGCGGATCGCGGGAAAAATCGGCTCCTTAGGAAGCTCTGGCCTTGGAGACAGCAAGGGCTTCTTAGCTGAGCGGCTGCTGACTCAGTTGGAAATGGATCGACTGCCGAAGCCAAATCGGAGAAAGTTCGATTCCCTGCTGGAGAGAATCTACGAGCTTCGGGGATTGGATAAAGAGAGCCGTGACAAGGACCTTGGAGAGTCTTTCTTTGAATACATATCGAAGAAGAATTGGCGACAGTGGAATTCGATGGCGGCGGTCTATGAAGCCCTGGGGACTAAGAAGGACTATCAGCCAGAGGCGCTTCCTAAAGCGTGGGATGCCTGGCTTTCAGGGGCTCGTGCCTTAAAAGACAACGACAACAGCCGGGCAGCGAATCGCTTTGAGGTGGCCGCGGCGTCCGAGGGAGACCTCGGCTACCTGGGTCAATTTGGCTTGGGTTTGTGTCACTATTGTAAACGAGATTGGGGGAGCGCTCTCGCGCTTTTCTCGAAGTTAGAACGTCGGGAAAGCATTGAAGACGCTTATTTCCAGAGAATTGTTGTCTCAATGAGAAAGCAGAGTTTTATTGAATATAAAATTGAGCAGTTGTTTCGGGGAGACTTAGCTCGGAGCGAATTAAAGCGCTTGCAGGAACAATTAAACGGGGCGAAGTTTTCAACGTCAGAATGGGAGGCGTTTAATCGGCGTTTATCCGATTCCTTTACTGCGCTCGTCGCCGAGAAATTGTCCGCGTCTGTCCTTATTTATCGCCGGATCGATGCATCTGCGTCCGTGGTTTCACTCTTGCGTTGCCCAAAGCCTCCTCTCGCGCTCCATAGAGAATTAGCAAAACGGGCGCGGCGTGAGGGGAAGCTCGCCAAAGCGCTTTATCACCAGTTGGAAATGCAGAAATTAGATCCGAAGAACACTGAGGGTGTTTTAAGGAATGAAGATCTGGCGAAAATGGTGATCGACGCCGGGATCGTGAAGAACGATTTGGAAGAGGCCTACCTCATTACTTTAGAAGTGAGTCGAGCGGGATGTTATCTGCCCTATCTTCGGGATGGATGGCGAGAGATATTGGACGAGAAGGGCGTTTTGGACCGTGAGGTCAAGAAGGCCCCCATGGATCCCTATCCGCGGTTTTGGCGCGCCATGACATCGATCTTGAAAAAGGGCGTTTACAAGCAGCGATTGGAGGACGCCAGCTTTGTGATTGGGCATCCTCTGACACGTGAGCACTTCAAGGCATTGATGCTCGAACGCCGTGCGCGTCTTTGGCGGGAGTCGGCAATTGAGCTTCATGGATTCAAAGGAAAGATGCTGGCGGACGCCTATCTCAAATCGCGACAGGATTTGGAGAGGGCTATATCGCTGAAGCATCCATGCCCCGATGAGGTCTATCGTGAGTTTTGCCTCTTAGATGAGTCTCTACCCGATGAGCTCAGGACGGAGAAGGTGAGGTTGCGTTGGCTTCGTTTTGCCAAGCTTTGGCTAGAGGCTATCGACGACCGATATGATCGTTCAGCGAAGGGAACATTGGGAGAGGGGAGAGACCCTGAGGGGCCCCGTTTGATAATGTCTCTGGGGAATAGAGGTCGATTGAGATCGAACGCTCACAGGATGTTAGCCGACGCCCATCTCGCCAACGGCGACTTTCTCCTCGCTGTGAAAGAGGCGGAAGCATCCATCCGAATGGATCCGGCGAGCAGCCCTAAAAAATTGTCGAATTGGGCGCCTAAGACGTTGATTCGCGCTCTACTTAGTGCTAAACGAGAGGACGAGGCCAGCAAAGCGTTCTACCGCTTGGCCAAACAGGGGCGAAAGAAGAAGAATTTGAAGAAGCTACAGAAAATCTGGCTGGAATTTGGTCTGGAAGCCCCAAGCTTGGATGAGAAGAGCGATGACTGAGGACACTCGATCAAATTTGTGGACTCGTGCCTTCTGTTGGGGAGGCTTCTTGCTTATCCTCACTGGGGCGATCCCGTCTTTCCTAGCTGTGAACCCTGAGCTTCCTTGGTTTGCCTTGATCATCCTCGGAATCGTGGCATTCACCTTTGGTCTAACCTTTGAAGATGCCCAGGAAAATGACCAAGGTCCGGCAAATCCTTCGCCTCAGACGTCCAATGGCGAGGCGGAGTGAGCGCCTGCTGGGAAAGGATAGCAAGTCGCTCCGGACAGCGCTTGACGACTTACCATTTAGTAAGTAAAGTCACCCCTTGAAAACGGGGACGAGTTGCCATGGCGGTTAAGCGAGACACCAAGAACCAAATATTGGATATAGCCGAGGCTTTGCTTCAGGAGCGAGGCTTCCACGCCTTCAGTTATCAGCACATCGCGAGCAAACTCGGGGTTAAGAACGCAGCCATTCACTATCACTATCCCAGTAAGAACGACCTGGCGGTGGCCTTAGTCGCTCGCTATCGGCGTCGCTTCAGTCGTTGGTCGGAGAACTTGGCGAAAGAGAACGCGGCGCCCTGGCCCTGTTTTGAGTCGTACATCGAGACCTGTCGCTATCTCATTGAGTCGAACAAAATCTGTGTCCTCGGAATGATGGCGGCGGAGTTCAACACTATGGCTGAAGAAGTGCAGCGAGAGATTCAGCTTCTTCAAGACGAAGTGGTCTCTTATTTCTCCGACCTATTGAAGAGAGGGCAGGAGCAGGGAGAGTTTTCTTTTCTGGGAGATGCCGCCCATAAAGCGCTCGTGCTCACCTGTCAGTTGCAGGGGGCGATGCAATTCGCTCAGGTCAAGGGCTCGGGTGTTTACAACGTCGTCGTCGATCAACTGCGCGCAGAGCTTAAACCACAGGCTTAGTCTTTCACTCCCAGGCAACTCTTGTTTTTGAAACAGAGTCCATAAGGAATCCTCAACCGTTGAGCATGGCGAAGACATGCAAATGGACCTCAAATAAATATTTTGTGAGTCCTCACTCATAAAACTAAGCCTTTTATTTTCATGTTGTTATATCGTTCTTTGGGATGTCAAACGATCGCCTTTACGATGCGTATCATTGACCTGGGAAAGGTTATTGAGTAAAAACTCAGTTATGGCAAGACCAAAGACGATCGACAACGAGACCATCATCGAGACCGCCCGCAAACTCTTTCTAGAGAAGGGCTTCCGCGTCTCCACAGCCGAGATTGCTAAGACCGCGGGTATCTCAGAGGGCTCTATTTTTAACCGATTCTCAACCAAAGAGGCGCTGTTTCACGCCGCTATGGGCATTCCTCAGCTCGACTTCGAGAAGCTCTTCTCGAATCGTTTGGGTAAGGGAGAGATGAAGGACCAGCTGACTGACATTATGTTGGACCTGATCGCCTTCTTCCGAGAGCTTATGCCCCGCATGATGATGCACTTTGCTCACCCTGGTATGAACCCGATTGAGCTTCACCAAAACCCCAATACACCGCCGCTCTTGCTGCTTCGCGCCTTCACGAATTACTTTGACGAAGAGATGCGACAAGGCCGAATTCGCCCCGCTGACCCAGAAGTGACCGCGAGGATGTGCCTCGGCTCCGTTTACAATTTCGTCTTCTTTGAACTGACAGGTATTCACG
>JARGOJ010000283.1 GCA_029210225.1 Planctomycetota bacterium | reverse complement strand
TGGCCCGAGTGATGGCGTTTCGCTTGACGGGAAACCCACGCTTCGCGTCAAAAGCGGTTGATGCACCAGAAGCCTATCTCCGAATACTCTCTCAACATTATGACGCCCATAAGGACCTGACAGCTGTTAAATACAAGGACATGGGAAAGACGATTGGTGTGCAGTTGGAATTGATTGCAAAGTTTCTAGATTTGTCTAATTTTGACAAGGCCAAAAGAGAGCGGATCATTGGGCGATTGCGTGAAGATTTAGAAAAGGTGAGCGGCGTCGAGGACCTTTGGTTGAGCCGCCTCAGGAATGCCGTATTTAACCACCGTTTCAACCGGGCCAGGGACTTGGGCGAATTGCTACTGACCTTCTTTCCTAAAAGCGCGAACTCAAGGCGAGTCTACGAAGACACGATGATAAAACGAGCCCTCACTCTGCATCGGTCATTTGAGAGGACTCGACCTCGAATGATCATGGATCGAGCGCTGAAACACTTAGATTCCTCACGTCTTCATGTCTACTTCGCAAGCTTTCACGAGCGCCGAAATTTCCCAAAGCCGGAAATGGCGTTGAATCATTTTAATCGGGCAGTCGAGCTTGGAGACAAAGATAAAGCTTTTGCCCTGGGGCAGCGCGCCTACTACAACTATCGCCGTACCAGCCGACTTGCCCGGAAAAATCGGCAGAAGGCGCTAGAGTGCCTGGCTCAAGCGACCAAAGACGTCGAGGCCGCCTTAATCATCGAGCCAGACTCTCCGCTCGCGTTCGCCGTCGCTGGCCTGTTAAATGTTATGCAGGGAAAGAATGCGAGGGCCTTAGATTGCTTTAATAAAGCATTGGTTAAGGGTCCGGAGTCGATCGAGGATTCCTTCGACCTAGCCTATCTGGCACTGTATAACAGAGGTCAATTGCTAATACAAATGGGCAAAGGGAGAGTCGGTTACGATCAGATATTGGCGGCTCGCAGATTGATAGAACCGAATGCGAATCAAATTGGTGACGACTTTAAACTGGCCAAGCTCATCGCCCGGTCTGATAAAGCGCTTGCGAAGACTATCCTTAGAAGACTCTTGGTTAAGGTGGTTCCAAAGGAGCGATCAATAGTTGAGAAAATGATAAAAGAACTTGGGAACTGAAAGCAGTCATGAATTATCCCCTATGACAGAAACCAAACGCTACTACAAGGGTGATCCCCTCGGCCTGACCTGGGCCGAGCGCCGTCGCATTTGTCCGAATATTCTAGTTTTTTTCATTTACGCGATCATCTGTCTCCTACGTTTACGATTCGGAGGGCAGTTTGCTCTCGCTTATCCCTGCGAAATTCTTGGAGTCAATGAAGACGAGTTGTCAGCGGAGGCCAAAGTAGAGATTGAAAAGTCCGATGTCTCTTGGGGCGAGCTGGGCTTTCATAGAGACCGGCTTTACACTCTTGATTTGCTCGGGCGCGAAGAATTGATCGGCATGACCTACTTAAATCGAGATGAGCCAACGATCATGGGGTCGTCGGTCTATTACCGCATCTTGATTCGTAACGTCGAGACCTTACGAGTGATTCAATCAGTCAGCTCAGCAAGCAAGTCGAATCTTCTCTATGCGACTTTGGACTCAAAAAGAGAACTCGATGGCCCTCCGGAGTTTCTGCGTCACTTCATGAAAGGCAAAGCTATCTCAGAGTTGTTGACGGCCCACCGAGATCGCCTAAAGAAGTCGTCAGAGAATTTCGAGGTGTTGACGAAGGACCGTGTGAGTCAACTGCTTGTGCAGTGGAACTGTCGCGAGACAGAGTTTCACGCGGAGCGAGGTTTTTACGTACCGGCCGATGAAAAGCTCTTGGCCAAATTGAGGGCTGAGATTGATCACAAGTCATGTGTACGCTGCGGAGATTTCTTAGGGGCGACGAAGAGCATCGATCATCCGGGACACTGTAGAGCCTGCCAACCTTTCCGCGCCGAAGTGGAGAAGAAAGAACACCTGGCGCTTCGAGCGGGCGTTCACACTCTTCTTGGTCTCCTGGCAGGGGTCGCAGGAAGCTTGTTGTTTCTGTGGATTGTTAAATCTAGGGTGATGTTAAACACTGTTCATGTGATCATGGCCTTACTAGTAGGACTCATTCTCTTTCTAGTTGTGATTGTCTTAGGACGAGTGCTTGATAAAGTCTTCAAGATGGATAAGAAAAAGAAAATCCGAAGGTGATCGAACTGGTCAAAATGGAAACACAACGATACCCCGAATTGGAACTTGACTCCGAGCTCCACCGACAAATCACTGAGCTAAGGAATCAGTGCTTTCCCGATCACGCCGTTCCACGCAGTTATTACAAACAGATGCCCCACTTTCGAGAACTGATCCATAATGGCAAACACCTCATTGCACATGTGGGGTTGGATTACCGGACGATTTCGGTCGGCGGAGTTTCAATCTCTATCTTAGGCGTCATCGATCTCTGTGTTGACCCTGATCACAGGAGCCTCGGTCTCGGCGGTCAGTTAATCAAATCAGTGATAGAGCTTGGGCAGGCGAAACAAGTCGATTTCATTTTGCTCGCCGCAGACGATCAAAGGCTCTATCACGACAACGGTTTTGGTGCGATTTCGGCTGATTGCTCGTGGTTAAAGATTGATGAATTCAAGAACTACGGGATCGCAAAGCAGCGCTTGGAGAATGTCCTCATGATTCACAAAGTGGGGGAGAAAGACTGGCCAGTGGGCCCGGTGGACATGCTCGGCTATCTTTTCTGATTGATGTTAAAGGAATTGCGTCTTCGCAATTCACTCTGGCAGAGACGTGAATTAGACACCTACGACAATTTGTAAACTCGGGAAGAACTCGATCATGCCAACAATACCGGTGATTCGGACTGCGCGGAGCATCGTGACAATCCTCAAACCAGAGGACTTCGAGCTGGTTCACTTCTATTTCAATCTCAACGCCGACCATCTCCGTCCTTGGGACCCCATTCGTGATGCGGACTTCTACAGTCTTATCCGGTGTCGAGGCCGGGTCGCCGGTGAGTGGGAGGCCTTTCAACAGGAGCGCGCCCTTCACTTCTACGCCCTAAACCACTCAAGAACAGAAGTTCTCGGCCGCTGCTCCTTTTCGAACATAGTTCGGGGTCCTTTCCAAGCCTGCCACCTCGGTTACTCCATTGGCGATAAGTACCAAGGGCAAGGTCTCATGACCGAAATCCTTGAGGGCGCGATCAAATACGTCTTCGAAACGGTCAAGCTCCATCGAATCATGGCCAACTACATTCCTAGAAACAAAGGAAGCGGCCGGGTCCTTGAGAAACTTGGTTTCGAGAGAGAAGGAAAGGCTCGGTCTTACCTAAAAATAGCGGGGGTTTGGGAAGATCATGTCCTGACTTCGAAGATCAATCCAGACGATTGAAGCCGCAGGTTCAGCATGATATTCACTCGTCGGAAAAGGCTTCCAATAAAGTCTCAGCGGCTTGAGTCGCGGTCATTTGACCGTCTTTAACCGCTTGTTCCAAGAGCCCACGCCGACTTTTCACAGCGGGATGGTGGCGAAAGCGCGCCATGAGCTCTTCTTGAATCAACGACTCAAGCCATTTCAATTGCTGTTCCTGACGCTTCCTCAGAAAAATCTGATCGCTCTCCAGGCATTTCCTATGAGCTAAAACCCGCTCCCATACGTCAGCAACCCCTGAGTTCTCCAGAGCGCTGCAGGTGAGCACAGGAGGCGTCCAGCTGCCCTCACGGGGTCTCATGATGCGGAGAGCGCCTTCAAGCTCTGAGCGCGCTCTATCAGCCTTGAGGACGTTGTCGCCATCGGCTTTGTTAATCGTCAAGAGATCGGCGACCTCAAGGATGCCCTTTTTAATACCCTGAAGATCATCTCCGGCCCCGGCGAGCATTAAGACCAGGTAAGTGTCCACCATGCCTGAGACCAAGGTTTCAGACTGACCGACCCCCACTGTTTCAACTAAGACAACGTCGAAGCCCGCCGCTTCACAAAGCAACAATGTCTCCCGAGTCTTCCGATGCACTCCTCCTAAGGAGCCCTGACTTGGAGACGGTCGAATGAAAGCGAGAGGATCGACGGCGAGCTTGGACATCCGAGTCTTATCCCCGAGGATGCTGCCGCCGCGCACGGAGCTGGTTGGGTCGACGGCGAGCACCGCGATTCGAAGTTGCTGGCTCGTTAAGTGTCGCCCGAGGCTCTCGATAAAAGTACTCTTGCCAACCCCGGGAACGCCCGTAATACCTACCCTCAAGCTCTTACCAGTGTTTGGTAACAGGGCCGTCAGGACTCGATGGGCCTGGTCCCTATGCCTCGGGGCATTTGACTCCACTAAAGTGATCGCCCGTGCGAGTAAACTTCGATCGCCGCTTAGTACACCTTGAACATAGTCGTCGTCGCTGAGAACCTTTCGACGAACAGGACCGGGACTCACTCGGCTTCTTCCAAACTAAGCGCCTCAAAGAGGGTGCCGAGTAATTCGTAAGCTGCGTCTCCAATAATTGTGCCCGGGCCGAAGATGGCGGTCGCCCCCGCTTCATACAAGGCATCATAGTCTTGGGAAGGAATGACTCCTCCGACAACAATCAAGATATCGGGACGGTTCAATTGTTCCAATTGGGCGCGCAAGGCTGGAACCAAGGTTAAATGACCAGCAGCAAGGGAGCTGACTCCAATGACGTGAACGTCATTTTCAACTGCTTGACGCGCCGTTTCTTCAGGGGTTTGAAAGAGAGGACCCACGTCGACATCAAAGCCAATATCGGCAAAGGCTGTGGCGATGACCTTCTGACCGCGGTCATGGCCATCCTGCCCCATTTTGGCGATCAAGATTCGTGGGCGCCGACCTTCAAACTCTTCAAAAATTTTAATGCGCGTCTCTAATCGCGTCCACTTATCTCCGTCCACGCCTCCTTCTCCCTTATAGATCCCCGTGACTGTCTGAATTTTAGCTACGTGGCGACCGAATACTTTTTCTAAGGCGTCACTAATCTCACCGACGGTCGCTCTCGCTCGCGCTGCGTCGACGGAGAGGGCGAGCAAATTACCGGTGCCGGTGTCGGCCGCATGAGTGAGAGCTTCGAGGGTCTTTTGTACTTCTCCGTCATCTCTTTCTCTGCGCAGCTTTTCAAGGCGCTCTAACTGTGACTTTCGTGCCGCTGAGTTATCGACTTTTAGAATGGGAATGTCATCCGGCTCTTCCGGTGGAAATTTATTGACTCCCAAAATGGTCTGGCGTCCTGAATCAATGCGAGCCTGCGTCCTCGTCGCGGCTTCCTCAATCCTAAGTTTCGGAAGTCCTGTCTCAATGGCCTTCGCCATTCCCCCGAGCTTTTCAATTTCTTGAAGATGGGACCAGGCCCGCTCAATCAAATCGTGAGTCAATTTTTCAACATAGTAACTGCCACCCCAAGGATCGATGACCCGCGTCGTACCCGACTCCAACTGAAGGAATAACTGAGTGTTTCGAGCAATTCGTGCGCTGAAATCCGTCGGCAAGGCCAAGGCCTCATCGAGGCTGTTTGTGTGCAATGATTGAGTATGACCGTGAGTGGCAGCCATCGCTTCAATACAGGTTCGCCCGACGTTGTTATAGACGTCTTGGGCCGTCAGGCTCCAGCCGGAGGTTTGGCAGTGAGTGCGGAGCGCGAGGGACTTGGGGTTTTTAGGATTGAAGTCCTTCATGAGTCGGGCCCAGAGGGTCCTGGCTGCGCGGAGCTTTGCGACCTCCATGAAGTAGTTCATTCCAATTGCAAAGAAGAATGAGAGTCGTGGCGCAAACGCGTCGATATCAAGACCTGCTTCAATTCCAGCCCGGGCGTATTGTAATCCGTCCGCGAGAGTATATGCCAATTCCAAGTCGGCGGTCGCGCCGGCCTCCTGCATGTGATAGCCAGAGATGCTAATTGAATTGAACTTGGGCATTTTCTCGGCGGTAAACGCAAAGATATCGGCGATGATTCTCATGGAGTGCGCTGGGGGATAAATATAGGTGTTCCGCACCATGAACTCTTTCAGAATGTCATTCTGAATGGTCCCCGCCAAGTTCTCCAAGGCGACGCCCTGCTCTTCGGCCGCCAAGATATAGAGCGCCATAATGGGCAAGACGGCGCCATTCATGGTCATGGAGACGCTCATTTTGTCGAGGGGAATGCCGCTAAAGAGTATTTCCATGTCTAAAATGGAATCAATGGCAACCCCTGCCATACCAACGTCTCCGGTGACGCGAGGATGATCGGAGTCGTATCCTCGGTGTGTCGCGAGATCGAAAGCGACAGAGAGTCCTTTTTGACCCGCCGCCAAATTACGACGATAGAAGGCGTTGCTCTCTTCGGCGGTGGAGAAACCGGCATATTGTCGAATTGTCCAAGGGCGTGAGCGATACATTGTGGCGTACGGCCCGCGAGTGAAGGGTTCAATGCCTGGCAATGAGTCCAGGTTCTCGACGTCTTTTAGGTCTTCCAGCCCATAGGCAGCTTTGACTGAAATGCCTTCGGGGGTCTGCCAATCAAGAGATTCCGCTTTCTTCAGAGATGCTTCCCACGCTTTAGAGCTGGTCTCAGTTTTGTTGGGACTCGTGAAGGCCTGGTTTTGAAAGTTTGGTATACGGCTCATTTTCAGGCCCCCACGCTCTTCTGTAAGTCCGATAAAATATGAATTCCATCACAACCCATATGAATGAAATGGCTGACCCCTGCGCTGCGCCAGCGAGCTTCATTTTCACCGCCCCGCCCAGCGAGGGCAATAAATGACGGTTTGATGGCGGCGAAGGCCGCAGCCCACTCTTCGACAGACTGCAGATAATCTTTATCGCTGCCGCAGAGTACGACGCCCATTGCTTCTCCTTTGGACGCTGACTTGTATTCGTCGAGACATTTTGAAAGCTCCAAGTGCCCGAATTCACCGCTGGCTTCAAAGCCTCCAGCGAGGACGAACCTCTCTGCGAAGGCGGCTCTCGCCTTGTGATTGCGAAGCTCGCCAATCTTCGCGAGGAAGACTTGAGGGCGGCGACCGGCTTCTTTCAAAGCCCTATCACTGTTCGCTCGAAGTGCCTCCCAATCATCAGCCCAACGGAAAGACTCTAGAACGCGCATTTCTACGAGGTCTTCGCCACGCCGCGCTTTGAAGACGCTTTCGAAGGAATGTTGTGCTTCGAGGCAAGTCACTGTGCTCTGATAACGATGGTCACTATCAGCGCTCAGAGTGGCATCGACCTTGGGGGTCGCGTTGACCGTTGATTTGGGACAGCTTTTATGTTTGGGGCGTTGGAGAAGCTCATTATTTTCGGGAAACTCACTGACTCCGACAACGGCCTCTTTTCTGCGGCTAATGGCGGTTTTCCGTTTCGCGACGACCTTCGCCACTTCCGTAGCGATGTAGCCGCTGCTTAGCGCTTTAACCACGCCGCCTTCAGCCTCAATCGACTGGAAGAAAGCCCAGGCGCTTTCGCAAAGCGCTTTCGTGAGTTCTTCGATAAACCATGATCCTCCGGCGGGATCGGCAACTCGACCCAAATGGGCTTCTTCAGAGAGCAAGAGTTGGAGGTTGCCGGTCATTCTATAACCTAAGGAACTCGGTGCTCCCAGGCTCCTGTCGAAGGGCAAGACCGTCAAAGTGTCGACTCCAGCAACGGTTCCGGCGAAGGCTTCCGAGGTGCTTCGGAGCATGTTGACCCAAGGATCTCGGCGGCTTTGTGTTGTCGACGAGCAAACACCGTGAAGATGAACCGTCTGTAGCTCGGAGGCGACTCCACAAAGCTCAAGAACGCGACTCCAGAGAGTTCGCAAGGCGCGGGCTTTAGCGATTTCAGCAAACATATCTCGCCCGAGTCCCAAGGTGACCCGGGTGGCTGGGACAACAGTCTCAGGAGTGAGGCCCCGCTCTTCTAAGGCGCGCAGGTAATAGACCAAGGATGACAAAGTGAAACCCAGCTCTTGGGCTCCGCTGGCCCCGGCGTTGTGAATCCCTAAAGAAGAAATTGAGAGCAGCTTCAAATCAGGACAGAGAGTTGAGCGAAGCTTGAGTGCGTGAGATCAATCATCGAGAGCCACACCCTGCCCCGGAAGCGATCCATGACCAAGCAACTCAGAAACCGGATCGAAATGAACGGCCCCAGAGAGGTCGGAGGCTTCTAGACCCTGGTCTTTGGCAATCTTGTTGAGAGCACAAAACAGGGGCCAGGAGTGGCGCCCTCCGTCGAGAACAACAGGGACTGCTTTTAGGTCGAGTGAGCTCAAGAGCGCTTTGAGACCGTCGAGGTCTTCCACATTGAGTCCGTGATCTTGGCTGTCATTCAAGCGAAGCCAAAGCGAGTTGACTCCTCGGGACAAGTCTTGTTTTATCCGCGTTTGTAAGTCGTCGAGGTCTGCGAGGTCGTAGAGTTGGCAGATGTCCCATCCTGCTTGACGTCGAGCTAAGACTCCAGAGCCGCGAGTATAGGGCGGTGAGTCGGGCCAGCGAGCCCCTAGGGACTCGCTGGACGCTGTATAGAGGGGGCGAATCCCGATGCCTTCGTCGCTCTTGACGGTCAGCGATTCAACGCTGCGTCCTTTCATTATCTTTTCGACGAGCTCCGCCCATTGGGTCATGGGGGGAGCGGGGAAATGGACTCCGAGATCTGGCTTCTCAGAAAGCATAGGGGACTCTTTCCATATCATAAGGAACACGCATTTAGGATCTGGTGGCGAAGTATAGCGGGGGATTCGAGGAATCGTCAATGATTGCTTGAAGTGGGAGGAGAAAGGAGCATGTATATTTTTTTGCACGATTTGGAACAGCGCTTGGCTATAACACTTGGAAGAACGAAAGAAAGACAGATCGGTATCTCATGCGTATTACTCCCTTAAGCCAAATAGTTTTCCTTACACTCGCCGTTGGATGTGGCTCTGGAGGTAGTTCGGGGTCTTCCTCCCCGAGTTCTTCACCAGCCTCGACGGCGACAAACACCGTGGTGAATCCGACGACCGCTCCCCCAGCGGCGTTGTCGTTGAAGCTCACGGCGGATGGTCGTTGGCTCAAGGACGATTTAGGCCGCGTCGTCTTTCTAAACGGAGTCAACAGCTCTGTCGCCGCCAAGCGCGCTCCCTATCATTCATGGCAAAGCGAATCGGACTACCAAGCTCTCCCAGACAACGGCATGAACTTTGTTCGTCTGGTTTTGCAGTGGAAGGCCATTGAGCCAAGCCCAGGGGTCTACGACACCCAATTTTTGAATGAGTTAGAGCGTCGTCTCGACTGGTGTCACAATCAAGGACTCATCGTACTCCTCGACATGCACCAAGACGCCTTC